>CAMYAU010000005.1 GCA_947253735.1 uncultured Varibaculum sp.
CTGCAATCCCGATCCCATGGGATCTGCCTGTGAAGGGTCTAAAAAGGAGAGTACCCGGCGGCGACGCGAAGAAGAAGCCAGAACCGCGCCAACTGCCCCCAAAGCTAGGAAAGCGATTCCTGTCCCTAGCCAACGTATAGAAATACCTGCTACCAATATTACGCAAAGGAGAATAGAAACAAAGATTAGCAGAGTTCCCATATCATGGCCCGCCATCACGGTAACTACGACAATCAGGAAAGGTATCCCCACCCATTTGGAAAGGGAGCTAAGCGAATCAATTTGGCATCTACCGCTAACGAACACCGTTATAAGAAGCAGAATAAAAGCAACTTTTAAAAACTCTGAGGGCTGAAAAACCTGGTTGATACCAGGAACATATACCCAGTTACGGTTACCGCCTTGAGATCGACCTAAAGAACTAAAAACCGCCATCTGACCCCCCACTGCCAGGGGAAAAATCAGGAATAACGTAATTTTCTCTAAATAATCCGCAGATAAACGCGAAATAAAAATCATGACAGCAAAGCCTAACGCCATGATTAGCAGGGGGCGAGCAACCCCCCAATAGGGATTGGTACCAGCAGAAAGTTCCAGAATTACTGTGGCAGAAAACTGCATCATTACGCCGATTAGCGATAAAGCGATGATCAAGAACCACAGCATTTGATAGTTAAATAAGGGGGTGCCGGTTACAGAGCGCCAGAGGCTAAGTATTTTACGTTTTTCTTCTGGATCATCGGAGCGAAAAGCTCTCGCCCGTTTAACTTCGATCCGGGGAATTCTTCCCCGGATTTTAGAGGCCACGCGTTTACGAGGCTTCGCGTTATTTCCTGCTGATGTCCGCCTCACCATGATTATCCCTCCAGGCGGGACACGGCATTAGCAAAAGCTTCCCCTCGCTGCGAATAGTTTGCAAACTGATCCCAGGAGGCACAAGCAGGAGCCAGAATTACTTTGTCTCCCGGGCGAGAAAGCGCAACTGCTTCATTTACCACTGAAAACATCATGTCATCATGAGAGCTAACTTCTACCACTGGAACTTTAGGCGCCTGCTTCGCCAAGGCTTGGCGTAAAGCGGAGCGGTCCTCCCCTATCAGCACCACCCCGCGCAAAGTGGGGGCAATTTCTTTAATTAACTGGTCAAATGATTGTCCTTTGGCATCCCCTCCCGCGATCCACACCACGGAGGAGGGAGGTAAGCCAGACAGAGAGGCAGCCGCAGCATGGGTATTGGTAGCTTTGGAATCGTCAATCCAAGTTACCTGTGCGGCCTGGCCTACGGTAGCGCGCCGATGGGCCTGGGGAACGAAAGCTCGCAATCCATCTCGGACTGCCTCCGGCGCTACCCCGAGGGCGCGGGTAAGGGCAGCTGCCGCTAAAGCATCTTGTATAACCGTTAGCCCTGGTTCTGCCTGGTAGTACCGAAAATCTCCCATCCCAGCTAAGGCTACTGCCTCTTTATAGGGATTAGCGGTATATGCCCGATCTACCAGCATATTTTCCACTATCCCTAGCTGGTAGATATCGGGAGTACCACCAGTAAAACCAATCGCTCGACATCCCTCATTAACATCGGCGGCTAGCGCCAACTTTAAAGTCTGGGGATCTCGTTGATTGTAGAGGACGGCTTTTTGGGCGCGTTCGTAAACCCGGGCCTTGGCGGCAACGTATGCGGCCGCTGAGCCATGCCAGTCAAGATGATCTGCATCAATATTCAAACATACCGCAGCCAGTGGAGATAAGGTCCTTACAGTGTAAAGCTGGAAACTTGATAGTTCTACCGCTAAAGCCTGAGCCTTAGCCTCGGCGGCAGCCAGAACCACCGGAGAACCCACATTTCCGACCGCTAGCGCGTCATAACCCGCGGCCTGCAAAATCGACTGGGTCATCCCTACGGTAGTGGTTTTACCGTTAGTACCGGTAACAGTTAGCCAAGGGGTATTCGGACGCGAAGTAGCGGTTTTTTGGATCTGCCAAGCTAGTTCGACCTCTCCCCACAATTCCACCTGATGCTTTTGTGCCCACGTGAACACACTATGACGAGGAGGCACCCCGGGGCTAACCACTAGCAAGGAAGGATCAATCTTGTCTAAGATATCTTCCCAGTTATCCCCTTTTCCCAGATAGAACTGAACATGCGGATACTCCTGGGAGCAAGCTGCAACTGCTTCCTCTTGACCATCAATCCCGTATACCTTAGCCCCCAAGGTGGAGAGTACTTCACAGCAGGCTCTGCCCGATGTACCCAGGCCGATAATGCAGATAGTACGGTCTGCCCAGATTTGGTTTGTCACTTGGTTGCAACCACCCATTCTGCATAGAACAAGGCGATACCCACGATCGCGAACAGGCCGGCAATAATCCAGAACCTCACCACGATCGTAACTTCTTTCCATCCTTTTAGCTCGAAATGATGGTGTAGAGGCGCCATTTTAAACACTCGTTTTCGAGTAAGTTTAAATACCCCCACTTGAATCACATCTGACATCACGATCATTACGAACAGACCGCCGATAATTACTGCAAGAAATTCGGTACGAGTCAAAATCGATAATCCGGCAAAGGCCCCTCCCAGGGCTAAAGAACCGGTATCTCCCATGAAAATCTGGGCGGGGGAAGTGTTCCACCAGAGGAATCCAAAGCAGGCTCCCACGATCGCCAGCGAGATTATGGCCAAATCTGCTGGGTCACGCACTTCATAGCAAGCATCGGCAACTTGAGGTATCACCCCATTGAGAGGACAACGTTGATAGTATTGCCAGGTGGCAACCCCGGTGTATGCCCCAAAGGCAAAGAGGCAGGCACCCGAGGCTAAACCATCTAAACCATCGGTGAGGTTCACCCCGTTTGACCAGGCTGCAATCAAAAAGTTCGCCCACAGTGCAAATAGCACAAAGGCGACCAGGGTGCCAGCAAAGGCTAAATCTAACCAATTAATATCGCGAACTAGCGATATATTAGTTGAGGCTGGGGTAATAGCGATTCCAGATTCATCGCGGCGGGGAAATAGTAGTGCCAACACTCCAAAACCGGTTCCCACTGCCAGTTGTCCAGCTATCTTTGCCCAGGCGGTTAACCCCAAGGAACGCTGCCGAGAAATTTTTATATAGTCATCTAGGAACCCGATCAGCCCCAGCCCCAATATCAGGAGCATGAGCAGCCAGCCTGAAGGCGAAGGTAGGGACCAAGAAGCGATATGTGCGCAAATCCATCCGCCCACCGTAGCCAAGATAATAACCAATCCGCCCATAGTCGGGGTTCCACGTTTTGTATAGTGAGCGGTAGGACCGTCCTTGCGAATAAATTGACCGTATTGGTGCTTACGTAGAAGCCGAATTAGAACCGGAGTTCCTGCCAGCGAAATAACCAGGGAGGTCAATAGCGCTATTCCTAAAGGCACCATTAGCTGTTGCTACCTCCTGTTAAAGCGTCTGCGATTTTCCAGACTCCAGATCCATTTGATCCCTTGATCAATACCGTATCGCCGGGAGCAAGCACCTGCCTAACTACTTTAAGTGCCTCCTGAGCATTTTCGCAGTGTTGCGCTTCGGCGTGGTCGAAAACAGTCTGGTAAATCGGCTTAGCAGCCTGCCCTACAGTGATCACCATCCCTATTCCGGCTTCTAAACAGGCCTGGCCCACCAGGATATGATGTTGCTCGGATTCTGCCCCCAGTTCTAGCATCTGCCCGAGGACCGCCACTGCCCGTCCTCGTCCCTTAGATTGCGTCAGCGTCTTTAAGGTAGTGATCCCAGAACGCATAGAATCCAAATTTGCATTGTAGGAATCATCTATCACTGTAATATCAGATCCAATTTCCGTTACGTCTAAGCGATGTTGGGATAGCGGATGGGCGTTTTCGAGGATACTAGCGGCATCTCTCAGGCAAACCCCTAGCTCAGTAGCAGCAGTCACTGCTGCTAAGGCATTAGACACATTATGCCTTCCCAACAGCCCTAATTTCACTTTGATGCTCTCTTCCCCCCGAGTCATGCGGAATTGAGAGCGACCATCACTATCTATCTGCACTTGGGAGGCATAAACTCCGGTTAACTTCTTAGCTGCTGTTTGCGCCTCATCCGCTGTTAACTCTCCAAAATATTTAACCTGCTGTCCGGAAGCCATTTGGCGCACTCTTTGATCGCTGTGGTTCAAAATAGCCAAGGAGGCAGGCGAGCTCTCGGTGGGATAGTTCTCTTGATAACCATCCTGCTCAAAAACTGCGCGCGCTTGCTTTGCTGCCCCACTTAGCGGCCAATAACGTTTCCCTTGGAAGTTTCGCATGCCCCAAAGCAGTTCTGCTTTTGCCTGGGCTAACCCTTCTATACTGCCAAATCCCCCTAGATGGGCATGTCCCACCATCAGCTCAATCGCCATGTCTAGGGGGGCGATCTCGGTTAGCAGAGCCAGATGTCCTGGCCCGGAAGCTCCCATCTCGAGCACTAGATAATCGGTATTTTCGTCAGCGCGCAGGATGGTTAGCGGCATCCCGACCTCGTTATTGTAGGACTTCTCGGGGGCCACTACCCGCCCTTGTAATTGCAGCAAGCTAGCCAGCAGATCCTTAGTGGTGGTTTTACCAGCCGACCCCGTAATCCCCACACAAATTGGCCGTTTCCCGCCGCCTTTTTGCCGTAAATATGCTAAATGTTCATGGGCAAGCCAGCCTAAGGCGCGAGTAGTTTCCGGGACTTGCACATAGGGAATTCCGACCTGTTCCGCAGGCTCTATCCTTTCCACTAGGGCAGCAGCTGCTCCCGAACGGAAGGCGGCCTCTAGGTAGGCGTGTCCATCGGAGGTTTCTCCTCGACGTGCTACATACAGATCCCCCGGTTTTACCTCGCGGGAATCGGTAACTACCCGCCCCGCGACTGTCGTTTTGGGATACTTACAAGACTGGTTCAGGGCCTTAGCAATCCAACCCAGTGTCCACATTTGTCCACTCCTACTTCCAAGTTCTCTTCTAAGGATAGCTAGTGCGCGTTGATCGGATAAAGCTGGGGTTTTGTACTGGAGGGCGGAACATCCAATAGAGTCAGAGCTTGCGCCGCTACCTGGGAAAATACTGGTCCGGCGACTACACCTCCATAAATCGCTGATTTCGGTTGATAAATAATCACCGACACCGCAATTTCGGGATTCTCGGCTGGTGCTAGCCCCACGAAGGAGGCCACTACCCCTTGCGAACCTCCCCGAGCAGAAATAATTTCACTGGTTCCAGTTTTTCCTGCACTGCGATATCCAGGAACCTGCGCCCTCTTTGCAGTACCTTCATCACTGGTTACCGATTCCATCATCCGCACCATGGTTACCGCTACATTCTGCTCTAACTTTTGAGTAGCTGCGGGAACTTTTGCCTTTTCGGGAATCCCCTGGGGATCCTCATATTCGGAAACTAACCGGGGAGCAATATAGACCCCGTGGTTAGCGATAGTAGAGATGAGAGCAGAAATTTGTATCGGAGTACAAGCCATACCCTGACCAAACATAGTGGTCATTCGCTGTCGCCCATCCCAACTCTTCGGACTACCGATGAGACCAGCAGATTCACCTGGCATTTCAATTCCAGTTCGTTCTCCCAGCCCTAAAGCTTTCATCATTTGATAACGCTGCTGATCGGTGACCATTTGCCCAATTTGAACCGTGCCGGTGTTTGATGACTCAGCCAACACCCCGGAAGCAGTTAAGGCCAGGGTGGGGTGAGGATGGGAATCTCTAAATGACTGCCCTGCTAGGGTAATTTCGTAGGGAGCATTCACCGGGGTTAGGGGGGTGATTTTCTTTTGCTCCAAAGCGGTAGCAAAAGTCACCAGTTTGCCGCTAGATCCGGGCTCGTAGGTGTATTGCACAGCTCGCGATCCGGTGGTTCCGGAAGTGCGTTTACGCACTTTCTCGGGGGGCTCATTACCGGAATCGGCCAGCGCTAAAATCTGCCCGGTGCCCACTCGCTGCACGATCGCGGTTCCCCAGGCTGCACCAAAATCTGCCACCTGTTTATTAACCAGTCCCTCAGCAATATTTTGCAGATCCGCATCAATTGTTAGCCTCACGGTTTTACCGGGCGTGGCAGCCTGTAAAACATCGGTCCCTCCCGGAATAATTTGGCCAGAGGGAGAAATCTCTGCCACCCGCTTCCCCGGAGTTCCCGTCAACTGCTTATTTTGAGTCGCCTCTATACCGGCCTGTCCTACCTGTTCATAATCAGTAAAACCTAGAATTGAGGAAGCGGTAGCACCATTGGGATATTCTCGTCGGTACCGTAATTCCCCATCGATACCATCTATCTTAAGCTTGCGAATTTTCCGCCAATTCTCGGCACTCACATCTTTCGCCAGGTAGACAAAACCGCGTTTGCCTACCATTTTTCCCCCTAGCAGCGCGGGGTTCATTTTGAGGATGGGAGCCAGTTGCCTAGCCGCTTCCGCAGCTCCGGTGCCTACGACTTTTGTCTGATTACGGGGGTCACGAAGCTTAGCTTTATCAGTCACGATGTTGCCGCTCGGGTCAAAAACCTCCCGATGAATATAGTCCTTTACTAACAATTGATTAACGGATACGTTGTATACCTCTACTGAGGTTGCCAGCACCGTTCCTTTACGATCTACGATGTCTCCCCGCTTAGAGACGATTTCAGCAGACACGGTTCGTGCCTGCCTCGCCTCATCAGTTAGCGCAGGGGCTTGCACCACCTGTAGTTCGAATAATCTAGCGCTGCATAGCGCCAAAAGAAACAGTACGACTACTAGCAATAACCGCCCGCGTTTTCTAGCTGCGTTACTGGCTACCCCACCTGCCGCCTTCTTCTTTGAATCGGAACTGTACCCGCCTTTATCTGCGGAGGCATCCGGGGGGAAATTAAGTACCCCCCTCCGCGAAGAAGCGTTCTCCGCCTGCGAATAGCTTCGCTTCTTCCCTACCATAAAATCCTATTATTCCTTAGCTTCCAGAACTGGAGGGGTGCCTCCCTCAATTTTGTTTGTTTTCAGGGTAACGTATCCGGTTTCACCCGCGGGCACATACCCGGCATCCAGGGCGGCTTTGCGCACTTTCTCCGGGCTGGACTGTAAATTAACTTGGGAGCGTACCCGCTGATTGTCTTCTTTAAGTTGCGCTAATTGCACTTGGTCATCATGTATTTGGTAGGAAATAATCGCCAATTGGGTATTGATCAACAGCGGCGAAACAATTAAGGCAAGCAAGGTTAAGGCAGCAGCAAAAATTTTCCCCACCATAGGAGACCGCTTCTTAAGGGGCCGACCTTCCCCCACTACCCGTAAGCGGTTACTTTTCTCGGTGCGAACCGGCCTCCTCCGCGCAGGGGAAGAAGATGGTTGTCTGAGGGCGGCGGAAATAGGCATTTTATTCCCCGTTCCTTTCTGCATACTCACTTAACTTGCTAATCGCCCGCAACCGCACCGATGCGGCGCGAGAATTTCTGGTTATTTCTGCTTCTCCGGCTTTTTCAGCCCCGTTGATCAAGAGCTTGAAGCGCGGTGGTTCACTAAGCGGAATCCCGTCCGAGTTAACCGTGGCAGTAACCCGCTGGAATGCGCGTTTAACTATCCGATCCTCTAAAGATTGATACGCTTCTACCACCATTACCCCTCCGGGGGCGAGGCTATCGAGGGCGCGAGGAACTGCGTCCTTTAGGATGCTTAGCTCTTGATTAACCGCTATCCGCAGAGCTTGGAAGGTTCTCTTGGCGGGATTACCCCCGACGCGACGCGCGGGTGCAGGTATAGCTGCTCGCACTATTTCTACCAGCTGCGAGGAAGATGTCAGCGGAGTTTCTTGTCGTTTTTCCACTACTGCGCGGGCAATGCGTGAGGCAAATTTTTCTTCTCCGGCTTCCCATAGAATCTTGGTGAGTTCGGATGCGGAAAGCTCTGCAAGTAAATCAGCAGCAGTTTTTCCTTGACTTTGATCCATTCGCATATCCAAGTCAGCTTCCCGCGCGTAGCTGAATCCCCGGGCAGTGTCATCTAGCTGCAGCGAAGAAACCCCTAAGTCCATCAGGATTCCAGCTAGGGGATAATCGACTTCACTATAAGCTTGTGCCACCTGAGCGATGGCGTCATAGGTAGCATGCACAGCTGTGAAGCGGGGAGAATAATCGCGCAGGCGTTTGCTGGCCCTAACCAAAGCTTGTTTATCCCGGTCGATTCCAATCAAATGCACTTGGGGATAGGTTTGCAATATTAATTCGCTATGCCCACCCAGCCCTAAAGTAGCATCGATAATTAGGGCCCGTCCTTCTTTTCCTGCCCTCTTTACCCCTTCCCCCAAAAGCGCAACACAGCGCGCAGCCAGCACTGGCTGATGGATGAAATTAATATTTTGGGACATGTTTTCCTTTGGAAGGGTGGGACGGTTTGGGAGATTTTTTGGAAAACCAGGGCTCCCCCCGAGGATCTGCTACCGGGGAAGAGGCATCAGAGCATTCGGGAAGAGGCCAGGTTCTCCAAGCTAGAACATTCCAGGTATCACTTCCTCTCCGGTTTGAGCGAAAGCTTCCTCTTGTTCGGCTAGATATTGCTTCCAAGCCTCAGCGTTCCAGATTTCGACTCGCGCGCCCGCGCCAATAACTGCTAACTGCTTTCCTAGATCCGCATAGGCCCGCAATTGGGGCGGAATCACGATGCGTCCTTGCTTGTCGGGAATCTCATCAGAGGCACCGGAAAGCATCACCCGTACATAGTCACGTCCTTGGCGGGAGGAAAGTGGAGCCTGGCGCAATTCTTGGTACATACGCTCAAACTCTAAAGCGGGGAAAACATAGAGGCAGCGGTCTTGGCCTCTGGTGATTACTAAACCACCAGCTAGCTGCTCGCGAAATTTGGCTGGAAGAATCAAGCGCCCTTTATCGTCCATTTTGGGTTCATAGGAACCTAAAAACATGGGAACTACCTCCTCTCCAGCCAGACACCTCCACTTTACCCCATTTTTCTCCACTTAGGTACACATTAAGGGTGTTTTAGAAAAATTAATTGAAAAAATTGTTCATTTCACCTGCGATGATTAGATATGGCGCAAAGTGGAGTAAGGATACAGGAAGAGGAAGAACATAGCTCACTGATAACCGGGGAAGCGAAAGCGCCCCCGAGCAACCGACTGCTACTAGAAAAACTATCGAAGAAAAACTAGCTAAACACTAAGATTACTTCTTCGAAATCAACCAAAAAGAAGACAAGAAAAAATACCAGGCACCTACCGGCTACCTAGCGCTCACCGTTGCGGCGATTCCAGCGGTCCTCTTGGCGCTGCCTAAAGCTTCGCCCTGCGATAGATCTTTTGGCAGCTGACTTAGGATCGCCGGCAGATCTATTGGGATTCACTCCGAAGCGCGAAAATCGAGAGTTAATCGGTAAGGTAACCGCAAAAAGCACGACTATAAATCCTGCAACCGCTACGGTTACGGCTAAGAACTTGGAGATAGTCCACAGCGAAATCCCCACTATTAGCAGCACGATCCCCGCAAGGATCAGCAGCGTCATAGCAGCGACTGCCTTGGGAGAAAAGTTAAGTTTCTGCGATTTTTCCGGCTCTGAATTGTTAGCAACCGAAGCGTCAGCCACGCGGACATCAGAGAATTGGCGTTCCATATCGGCGAGAATCTGTTTTTCTTTCTCAGATAGCCCCATGCTAGTTCTCTCCTTTCCGCGTCGATGCTTCCAGCATAAAACAAAAAGTTACTTCAGTCAGACTCAGTCCCATACCCTGAAGAGTTATCATTCTTGCCGGGTGTAACTAGCGTAGCCGGACGCAGGGAGGCATCACCAAATTTTTGACGAATTTTATCCATAGCTATTTCCGTGGCGCGTCCGCGAGTGTCGCTCCCCCACGACATCTGGACACCGGAGGTGGCGGAGATCAACTCTTTAGTGGTTACCCCTGCCAGACGAATTCCTCCTTTCGGCAAATTTTCTTTCGCGAATAACCCCAATGCTGCCCGCGCGATATCGCGGGCCAAATCAGTAGGCTGGCGCAGGGTGCGAGAGCGAGTCCAGGTACGAAAATCTGCAGCCCGCAGCTTTATAGTCACGTTGCCGGCTAATAGATCATTAGCTCGCAGCCGGGCCGCACATTGATGGGATTGGTCCAATAAAGTAGCCGCAATTGTTTCCCGAGAATGCACGTCTACCAGAAAAGTTGTTTCAGTACCTATCGATTTTTCTTTAGTACCTGCGCCAACTCGTCGCGAATCTTGTCCTCGACACAGCTGATAAAGCCGCACCCCCAGGGCTTTTCCAAATAGCGAATTTAACTGGGAAATATCTAGAGAGGTAAGCTGTCCAACCGTCTGAACGCCTTTGCGCTCCAGTTTCGCCCCCGCAGCGGCCCCGATCCCCGGGATGGCTCCCACTGGTAGGATCTGTAGAAACTCCCTAGTTTTGTCTGCCGGAACCAGTAATATCCCATCCGGTTTGGCGTGCGCAGAAGCAATTTTAGCCACCAGTTTATTACGCCCGATTCCTACCGAGGCCGGCAAAGAAAGTTCTTCCCGGATCCGTTGACGGAGCAGCTGAGCTATTGCTAAAGGCGAGCCTAATCTCCGGCGCGCTCCCGAGACCTCTAAGAAAGCTTCGTCAATCGAGATTTGTTCCATCACCGGGGTGATTTCCCCCAAAATTCTCATGACTTTTTTAGATAACTGCGAATAGTACCCATGCCCGGAGGCAACCACTATTGCTTGCGGACAGAGTCGTTTAGCCTGAGAAACCGGCATCGCCGCATGTACACCTTGCGCCCTCGCTTCATAGGAGGCCGAAGAAACCACTCCGCGATTACTTTTTCCTCCTACTATTACCGGTTTTCCCCGAAGAGCTGGATTACGTAATATTTCAGCTTCTACGAAAAAAGCATCCATGTCGACATGCAGAATATTGGTTCCGCTATCATCACTGCCCCAATCGCGCTTGGCGGCGGCAGCCTGAGGAGCTTTACTCACCGGTCAGTTCTTTCCGCTATCCCCGGTATCTTCAGGATTGCGCTGCTGATCTGTTTTAGATTCTTTCCGATTGCAGGGAGGAGGAGGCGGAGCCGGGGTATCTGAACCGGAACTCCCCGAATATTTTTCCGCCTGCTTATGCCGCAAATGGGAGCGACGCGGTGGAAAATGCCTCCCCTGAGGGGCATCAGCGGAGGAAACAGCTTGTTTTTCCGCAAACGAATTTCGCTGGCCGTTGGTGGTGTCTTCTTCTTGGGAGAGCTGATTATTGGTAGAAGAAGATTTTTCAATTCCGCTCCCCACCGCTTTGATTACTTGCTCGGGTAGCCGGGGGTTGATTTCAATCCGCTGCCGCGAGGCTACCTTTTGCGCCAAGTGAGCCAGTAAATCATCACGTCCCGCCAACAGTCCCTCTGCGGTTTCCTCTTGAGAGTCTTGCGGATTTACTTGCGCCAAGAATCTTTCAATCCTTTCCGCAATCGCATCTCCCGAACGAGAATCCACCGATTCCGCCAACGACTTTGGATGTAGCTCTCCCCAAGGTTGAGTTAGTGCCTCATCGTAATGCTGCTCCATTTTTTCAATCAGTTCTTTCGCCTCTGGATTTTCACCCAGCTGCGCACTGACCTCTTTGATCATTTGAGCGCTGGCTGCTTCCAGATCTCCCATCGGCAGGTCCAGATTCATAGTTTCCGACAGGTATTGAATCGCGCTAACTGCGCCCGGAGGATACTGTCCATCTGCCAGGTAATAGGGAACTCCCACCACGATTCCGCGCGCTTGCACCGAAATCATTTTGAAAAGCATCTGCAGGTACTGCCCGAAAGAGGCAGTGATAATAAAGGTGCCCGGCATTTCAGTTTGCGGAGGCAAAATATCCGGATTAGGAGAAGTCTGATTAATAAAGGGGATCCGGGTGTGGGGAATGTTAGCGGCTATTCCCATCAGATCGACCGCCTGCTTTACCCCCATCTTCTGACATACCTCGAAAATCGCTAGGGAAAAATCTTCCCAGTTGATATCAGGTTCCAGTCCGCGCAGCAGCAAAATATGACGACCAGAATAATCGGTAATCCGCTCCAGGGTGCAACTGGGGTAACGCATATCGGTCATCGTCCAGTTTTCAATGGTTATCCGAGGACGCCGTGCCCGGTAGTCCAGCACCGTCTCGAGGGCGAAACGCGCAACTTCTTCATGGGGAAGAGCATGTAAAAGCTGCTCAATAATCATTCCGCCAATATCACCAGAATCAATCGCCCCCGAAAAAGCGTAAAGCAATACCTCTGCCTGAGTGTCCTCGTACGCGGGACCAGGGATTATAAAACGGTTGCGATCTGTCATCTCCCCTCCATTCTTTAGTCCACCCTACCCGGCAAGCGACGCGCGCGCATCGCCCCTCGCCCGGGCTATGCGCTTTTCATATTTAACCGCTAGAATAGATGCCTACTTTTTAGGGAAAGGGGCACTTCTTGACTGATCCCACAGAACGTGCACGTGAGCAGAAGGCAGTAGATCGCATTTACCAGGTTTTAGATGAAGCCCGCATTCGTTACCGTCAGCGGCAACGTCAAATTGAGGCGCTTGGCGCCACCGGTTCCCCGCAAAATCGCTCTGAACGTGATGTGATGGCCGCTCATTTAGGAGACCAAGCTGCCCGCTTGGAACGGGTGGAAGAACGACTAGTATTCGGAAAGCTAACTCCCCTTGTGGGGGAAAAGTTCTATATCGGCCGAGTCGGATTGCAAGATAGTAGCCACTCCCAGGTGTTAATGGATTGGAGAGCCAATGCCGCTACCGCTTTTTATCAAGCAACTGCCCGCCAACCGATGGGCATGGCGAGTCGGCGCCACATTGGTTTGCATCGCCGGCAGGTAACTTCAATAGAAGATGAGGCCTTCGACCTGGCCCACGCCAATCAAGAAGGAGTATCCCTCCAGGGGGAGGGCGCGCTTTTAGCGGCGCTGCAAGCAGAGCGTTCCGGCCACATGGGAGATATCGTGGCTACGATTCAGGGGGAACAAGACCGTATAATCCGTGCCACCACTTCCCAGATTCTAGTTATCCAGGGAGGCCCGGGCACCGGGAAAACCGCAGTCGCACTTCACCGCGCGGCTTATCTCCTATATGAACAGGCAGAACGCTTAGAAAAATCAGGGGTTCTAATAGTAGGCCCCTCCCCCGCTTTCTTACGCTACATCGAGCAGGTGCTGCCCGCACTGGGAGAAACTGGAGTAGTTTCCACTACTATGGCGGGCATACTGCCGGGAATTAAAGCCCCTGGAATAGAGCACCCAAAAATCTCGGTTTTGAAGGGTGATCTACGCTGGATAAAGCTAATTAAACAGGCAGTACGTTCTCTGCAACGAGTTCCTGACTCTGACCAGGTCTTAACGGTGGGCTCCACCAAATTGGTATTGCGTCCGCGAGTGGTAAAAGAGGCGATTCGTCGGGCGCGACTGAGCGGTAAACCCCATAATCAGGCGCGAGAAATTTTTGTTGCTCAAGTTTTGGATTCCTTAACCGACCAGTACTTAGATACTGAGACTCGCCGGGAACAAGCAGAGATCAACGCGGCTGCGCAGGCGGCGGACCTAGGGAAGATTGAAACTAGTCGCGATGATCTTTCTGAACGCGCCTTAGTGCGAGAAGATCTGCGCACCCGAGTTAATGTACGCCGCACTATTAATCTTTGCTGGATGCCTTATTCGGCACAGGATCTGTTGCGTCGCCTTTACGCTTACCCGGCATTCCTTTCTCGCTTTGCCAGCGAATTTAGCGTCGAGGAACAAGAAATTCTTTACCGCCCCAAGGATGCGCCGTTTACCCCTGCCGATGTGCCTTTACTTGATGAATTAGCTGAACTTCTGGGAGAGCTACCGCAGGTAACCTCGCCTGGTTCGCAGCAGGAAAAATCAGCTGCCCGCGAACGAGAACGTGCACGGGCACAAGCCGCAATCGAGGGGCAGGGATTAGGGAACGGAATTGTTTCCGCGGCGATGTTGGCCAGCCGCGCAGCAGCGACCTTAGATCAGTCATCTCTGGCAGAGAAAGCCTATGCGGATCGTACCTGGACCTACGGGCACGTGGTGGTGGATGAAGCCCAAGAATTATCTCCGATGGATTGGCACTGCCTACTAAGACGCTGCCCTTCACGCTCATTTACCGTGGTGGGAGACCTTGCTCAGCGGATTTTTGAAGGCGGTTCTTCTTGGAAACGATTGCTGGGGCCCGCAGCTGAAGCACTTGAAGAAGAAGCCTATTTAACGGTGTGCTATCGAACTCCGAAAGAAATCATGGACTTGGCAGAGGCAGTCACTGCTGCCGCAGGGCGTCCCTCCCCCTATCCGGTGCAGTCAGTTCGCCAGGACCCAAACTCGTTAATAACCCAGCAGGTAGCAGAGCTTGATAGCCGAACTTTGGATGAGGTGATCAGCAGCGAGATTAGCTATTTAGATCGCGTCTTAGGGCAGGGGCGAGGACGCATTGCCGTTATTTGCAGCGATGCTGATCTGCCTGCTATTGACCGTCTGTCTTCTCAGATCCCCCAGCAAGTCGGTAGCGATCCGATTAGTGATCGGGTTTGCCTACTATCTGCTATTACTTCGAAAGGCCTGGAGTTTGACAGCGTGATTTTACTGGAGCCAACCCATATTTCTGCCCAAAGCGCCGGTAATTTGTTTGTGGCGATGACCCGCCCAACACGTCGTCTGGTCACCTTATATACCCGCCTACTTCCCCAAGGATGGGATTAATTGCTAGAAGACAACTTCATTGACCGCAGACCGGACAGTTTTGCCAAGTGCGAGCGGCGCTGAAAAAATGGAGATATGACGAAGGCAGTATTACTCGAGGATCCGCACCACGTAGCGGATGATATTTTTTCCAGCTATGACATTGAGATAGAACGTATCAAGGGTTCTTTAGATGAGGACGCCTTGATTGAACGTTTGCAAGATGCAGATATCGTGGGCATTCGTTCAAAGACTCACGTCACTTCCCGGGTAATGTCCTCCTGTCCTCGCCTAAAAGTGGTGGGCTGCTTTTGCATCGGAACTAACCAGGTAGATTTACCGGCTGCTACCGCAGGGGGAGTCACAGTTTTTAACGCCCCCTATTCCAATACCCGTTCGGTGGTGGAACTAGCGATCGGCCACATCATTACCTTGGCACGTCATGTGGAAACCCGTAACCAGGATTTACAACGGGGAATCTGGAACAAGAGTGCCTCCGGATCACATGAAGTCCGTGGGAAAACCCTAGGAATCATTGGCTATGGCAACATAGGAACTCAGCTTTCCGTGCTAGCAGAAGCTATGGGGATGAATGTAGTCTTTTATGACTCTGCCCAACGCTTGGCCATGGGAAATGCCCGTGCTTTGCCCACGATGGATGAGGTACTAAAAACTGCCGACTTTATTTCCCTGCACGTTGACGGACGTAAATCAAATGAGGGGCTAATCGGAAAGCGCGAGTTCGCCCTAATGAAAGAGGGCGTTATTTTCATTAACCTGGCGCGGGGCACCGTGGTAGATGTCGATGCTTTAGCTGAAAATATTCGTTCCGGAAAAATCTCGGGAGCAGCGGTGGATGTTTATCCCGAGGAACCAAAGAAAAACGGAAACGAGTTCCACTCTCCACTGTTGGGATTGCCTAACACCATTCTCACCCCGCATATCGGAGGCTCTACTTTAGAAGCCCAGTTTGATATTGGTCAATTTGTAGCTCATAAAATCGCTGATTACTGGCATCGGGGCAGTACTGAAATGAGCGTTAATATGCCTAATTTGAACCTTCATGCTCACCCTGACTCCCTGTACCGCTTGGCATTTTTGCATGCCAATATGCCCGGGGTGCTAGGTCGTATAAACCAGGTGTTTGCTAACCAGGATGTGAATATTAATGGCCAAATTTTGGGGACTGAAGGCCAAGTAGGTTACGCACTAACTGATATTGCTTCTGAGCTTCCAGTGTCGGCGGTAGCCGAGATACGTTCTATGCCCGAAACTATTGGACTGAGGGTTTTACCCCTGAGTTAGCTTCATCCTGTTCGGCTCGGATTTCATCAATCGCGGTCTGGAAATCATCCAGATCGTCGAATGAGGAATATACCGAAGCGAAGCGCAGGTAGGCGACCACATCTAATTCTCTAAGGGGCCTGAGGATAGCGCGTCCAATCGAATGGCTATCTATTTGCGATTTCCCACTCGCACGCAGATCCTCTTCCACCTGTTGAGCTAATTTTGCGAGATCATCGTTACTAACAGGACGCCCCTGGCAGGCTTTCCGCACCCCACTGATTACTTTTTCCCGAGAAAATGGCTCCAAGATGCCCGAACGCTTGCGTACTGAAAGAGCGGCAGATTCGATGGTGGTAAATCGTTTATTGCAGGCGGTACACTCTCGGCGTCTCCGGATCGCGTTCCCCTCTTCGGCGGTTCGCGAATCGATTACCCGCGAATCATCATTATGGCAAAACGGACAGTGCAACTTTTCCCCCATCATTAAACATCCTGGAGGTCTAGCTTATCGCAACATTTAAAACTCTTACACCAGGGGTCTCAGAAAGCGGCTTTCGTAACTATAAAATTAACCGCATGATGCACTCCCCTGCCTTAGGATACAAAGGCTTCCCAGCAGATCTGCGGAACTAGAGAGCTAGTTACTGCCCAAAAACAGGTCAGCGGAGGACGCATGACCACTTTCGATACCGAGTTCCCCAGTAGGCTGATTTATTTCCCGATCCCCACCGGCCGCGGAATCCCAATAGCTACCGATCCCGACCCCAGCTAGCAGCGCTCCGACTGCCATTAATATCGCTAAAGAAACTTGAGATATCTTACGACCTACCCGGGAAATAGCACAAGTGCTAACTGATGATTTTTGGTGAGCCGAGTGCCCCACCTTACTCCTTTGAGTAACCGTGGCAACGGGAGGAACCGCTGCTACACGAGTTGAGGCCGTATTGACCACATTGGTAAGGCGAGGCGCTCGGCGCACCCACTGCGGAAGCGAGTCAAAAGCATCCCCGGCCCCCTCCGTACGGTTCTCCCTACCGACGGCGGGCGGGCATGGCATTTTTGAGCCCGCAGGATGACGGGACTTCGCCAGTGCACGTTCAATATAGGTGGCATCGACCAACTGCAGGTGGGGACGCTTAGGTTTGATTGTCGACCGTTGCGCCAATCTAAATTCCCCCAGGCCCACGACCCGTTTTTGGGCTAACTCTTCCAGATCGAAAGAAAGCTGTGCGGACATGATTACACCTTTCTCGAACACATGTTCGTCGAACATCTGTTTGATAGACTAACTACGGTTTCCGAAAAAATCAAGCGAAAATTATAATTTTATCGAACAAATGTTTGCATAATGGATCACATTTTCTTATGATTTATTTACATAGGCAGGAGGAAAATGAATAAGCAACCCGATCAAGCACTAGACTTAGCAGATCTAAGACCACGTACCCGCACAATTTTTGACGCAGTTTGTGCGGGCATTCGCGATAAAGGCTATCCCCCCTCTGTACGGGAAATCGCTGCCGCAGTTGGTCTTTCCTCTTCCTCGACTGTGAAACATCATTTGGACAATCTAGTCAGTCAGGGATTTTTATTAAGGGCCGACGGGCGCAGTCGGGCCATCGAAATCAACCCCCAATTCACTCCCTGCAACAGCGCAGAGGAAGCAGCGCCAGTCTCCGGATCTGAAAACGCAGAAGTAGTCCCGTTAAATCATCATTCCATCCCCTTGGTCGGACAAATTGCTGCTGGCAGCCCGATCGATGCCCAGCAGCACATTGAGGAAGTTTTTACTCTGCCTACCCGCCTCACTGGTGATGGCGAACTTTTTATGCTGAAAGTTCACGGAGAATCCATGATTGAGGCAGCGATATGTGATGGCGATTGGGTGGTAGTTCGCCGCCAGAATGTGGCGGAACTCGGCGAAATTGTGGCCGCCATGATCGATGGGGAAGCTACCGTTAAGACTCTTGCGCGCCGTGATGGCCACATCTGGCTACTCCCTCATAACCCGGTCTTCGATCCGATTCCCGGGGACAATGCCACTATTTTAGGAAAAGTAGTTACCGTCCTACGGGCGCTGTAACTCTCTCTCCCTAATCACCACAGTTCTACCTGCTATTAGCGCTCTCCCGGTAACTTTCTTTCTGGGTTTAGCCCTATATTTTCCTCACTAATCTATTTTCAACAGGCACTTTAGTCCTTTGCATTACTAACGTGACTTCTTCTACAGTGAATTTTTTTGCCTTTACCCGCCTAGCCTGCTTAACATAGACGAGTCGACGCGGGGTGGAGCAGTTCGGTAGCTCGCCGGGCTCATAACCCGGAGGTCGTTGGTTCAAATCCAGCCCCCGCTACTAACAAAGATCCTGCAGCCTACGGTTGCAGGATCTTTTATTCTAGCTGCACCCACTGCTATTTCCTGTCAAAATAAAGGCATGAGTAAAATTTTATGGGCACACCGCCAAGGCAAGAAACACTATGTAGGGCAAAATGAGCGCGGCGCCAAAGTCGAAATCGGGATGGGCGAAAACCAGTTCACGCCCGGGGAACTGCTGCAGCTCGCTCTGGCCACCTGCCATACTTTTTCCGCTGATCACGTATTCTCTGCTACTTTAGGAAAAGATTTTGCGGCCGCCGTAGGGGTTGCAGCACAAAAAGATGAGCGCCGCGATTCCTATTCCCACCTGACGGTAGAAATGGTTACTGACCTCGCCGAACTAAGCGAAGAGCAGGTTACGAAACTGCGAGAAAAATCCCAGGAGGCAATCGATAAATACTGCACCGTTGGCCATACCCTAGATGATGGCGCCAGCTACGACTTTGACCTAGTTTCAGAATAGGCACGTCATTAGGAACTGTCTCCCAGGGGCACGAGGAATCTGACTCGCGCCCTCCAAAAGGGCTAAGCGCCGGGGATAATCATCGGTAGAGCGTTACCCTTGAATATGAGCGCGATTCTTATAGGCAGCCAGACAGTCCCGCGCCACCGGCGTGTCATTAAAGGCGTGGAAAACTCCCTCAATTTCTTGATAGGGCTCCGCACCTTTGCCGGTAATTAATACCGTGTCATCCGGGTGGGCAGCCAGAATAGCTTTGCGAATGGCATCCCGGCGGCAGGTGGTTACCTCGCAGACATCCTCCATCCCGAGACGTTCCTCTTTAATCCCGGATAGCAGCTGGGCGCGAATACTTTGGGCGTTCTCGGTGCGCGGATTTTCGTCAGTCACCCAGAGAATATCTGCTTCTTGAGCAGCCACTTTAGCCAGCGGCACCCGTTTGGTGGCATCTCGATCCCCATCGGTACCAAACACCAGGTGCAGTTTTCCGGGCGTAAACTCTTGCATAGTGCGCAGAATCGAAGCTAGCGCCTCCGGGGTGTGGGCGTAATCATTAATAACCAGCGGAGTGCCTTCATTACGCCGGCTAACGATTTCCAGGCGCCCGGGAACGGCTAGGCTAGCTAAACCTGCTTTTACGGCCTCGGCAGGAATCCCTACTCCGGTAACCATCAGATAGGCAATCGCGGCATCTTGCACATTGACCTCTCCAGGCAGGGCAACGGTAATCTTTTCCTCGCGCCCCACATTCGGTTCCGTCTTCCCAGTTAAAGTAAAATCACAGGCCGCGTGGGCAATGTTGTTGACTTTTCGGGTCACTACCCAATCGGCCGGGGCATCCGGATCGTAAGCGGAAACCGTCACGTTTTGGGTGTCACAACTGGCTGCTAGCTGCTGACCCCACTTATCATCGGTGCAGATCACGCTATAATCCGTAAATTCTTTAGAGCACAGCCGCGCTTTAGCTGTCAGATAGTTTTCCATGGTGTGAAAATAATCCAGATGATCATGCTGCAGATTCGTGAAAGCGGTCGCATCAAACTTAATTCCCTTGACCCGACCGAGAGAAAGTGCATGGGCGGACACTTCCACTACCGCGGCTTGCATCCCCTGCTCCACCCCGTAAGCCAAGATTCGCTGCAACATCGGACCTTCAAACGTGGTCCGCGAAGATTGAATCCGCAAATCCCCCACCTGAGTTTCCGCAGTGGAAAGAATCATGGTGGAAAGCCCTGCCGCCTCAAAAGCGAATTTGGCAGCAAAACAAGTGGTGGTCTTGCCGTTAGTTCCCGTTACCGCCACGGTTTTCATTTTCCCCGCCGGATTATCGAAGGCTCTAATCGCGAGGGGCGAAGCCGCTTCTCGTGGATCCGCCACCGTTACCACCGGGATTTTCACCCCTTGGGAAGTAGCTATTTGCGCGCCCTTGGCGTCAGTAATTACCGCTGCAGCTCCCAGGGATTCCACCTCGCTGGCAAACTTGGCAGCATGCACATTCGCCCCGCCCACTGCGATAAAGGCCTCCCCGGCTAATATCTCATTGGAAGCCATCGAGACCCCGCGCACCTGAACTCCTTCCCAGGCGGGATCAATTTCAGCGGCAAAGCCTTCGACTAGAAACGCCAGCGAAACCGGAGCAATATTTTGCGGACGAAAATCTCGAAAAGTTACGGTCATAACCTCTACTCTAGTGGCAACTTCCTTGCAAACGATAAAGTGAGCAGCCGCAGCCTCTACCGCCTTCTCAGGAACGCACCAGTTCTCCCTCTCCCCTGCTGCAGATTTCCGCAAATACATCCGGATCCGTGAGGCATTGCCCCAGTTTATTAGGCTTGCCGCTGCCGTGATAATCCGAAGATCCAGTAACGGCAAGCCCTAAATCTTGCGCTATCTGGACAACTTCTTCCTGTTCTGCGGAGGTTTGCTCCGGGTGATAAGCTTCCAGGGCAAATAGTCCCGCTGCTTTTAGCTCCACGATGGTAGCAGCCGATAAAAATCGACGCTGCCGACCGCCGGCTCGCGGATGAGCCAGAACCGGAACTCCCCCCGCTTTTACTACCTGTTCAACCGCGTAGATAGTATCGGGAGCTTGATAGTGCACATAGTATTTACTGGAAGTAGCTAGCACCTGCTCAAATGCGGCGGAGCGATTCGGGAAATATCCGGCCTTCACCAAAAGATCAGCAATGTGTGGACGCCCTATGGGGCTCGACCCCGCCTGCTCGGCAACTGCCTGATAAGAAATATTGAAATCTGCAGATAAACGCTGCACCATCTCTCGCATCCGCTGTTGGCGTGCCTGCACATTTTTTTCAAATAAATCCGGTAGCACCTGGCTTTTAAGATCCGGTAAATATGCCAGCAGATGAGCGGTGATTCCCTGATGGGAAGTAGAAATCTCAACCCCGGGAACCAAGGTAACCCCGCATTCCGGAACCATTTTACTGGCGGCTGTTATCCCCGCGAAGGTGTCGTGATCAGTGAGCGCGATGACATTTAAACCGGTTTGCGCGGCCAGAACCATCAGTTGTTCAGGGCTATCAGTGCCATCTGAACAGGAAGAATGGGTATGTAAATCGATTCGCGTCGCCGCCATAGGACTATTTTAAGTCATCGTGGCATGATGGAAGTATGGAAGAAAACTTAGCAGCAGCAGAAGAGCAACCCTTAAAAGACCGGGTAAATAACCGTTCGCGCCGGATTGGCAGTCCCGCGTTTCGGGAATTTATTGGCAGCGGTTGGGGCGAACGTAAAGACCCCGACCCTGTTCCCAGCCACGCACGGGATTTCTTGGCTGCTCGCTATCAAAAACTAGGTACCCAATTCCGGGGGGAACGCCTGGTGATTCCAGCCGGAAACTATAAGGTTCGCTCCAATGATTGCGACTATCGTTTCCGGGCGCACTCCGCATTTGCTCATTTGACCGGGCTAGGCGGAGAGCTAGAACCAGACGCGGCCCTAGTTCTGGAACCGCTAACTGATAAAGAGGGCACACCTTTAGAAAACGCCCCCGAAAATGCAGGGGCGGCCACCCATCGCGGGATCGTATTTTTCCGTCCCCAAGCTCCGCGCAGCAGCGAAGAATTTTATGCCGACTCTACCTATGGAGAGTTTTGGGTAGGGCCGCGGATGACGCTTTCCCAGATGGAAGCGGTAACTGGCCTAGAGGCGCGTCCTATAGACACCCTACCCGATCAACTAGCTAAAGACGCAGGTCTAGTGCAATTGCGGGTTATTCGCGAAGTCGATACTTCCCTGCAGGCGGCGGTAGAGAAAGTACGTGGCGAAGCCGGGCTGCCGACTGGAGAAGACGCGCGGGCCCTGGATGAAAAACTCGAAGAGGCCGCCTCCGTGCTGCGCCTACAAAAGGATGCAGCCGAAGTCAAGGAACTAGAGCACGCGATTGCCGTTACTAAGTCGGGGTTTGAAGCCATGATTCGGGCACTGCCGCGCGCCACCCAACACCACCGAGGCGAACGGGTAATTGAAGGAGCGTTCCAGGCCCGGGCCCGCGAAGAAGGTAACGGCCTAGGATACGATACCATCGCCGCATCCGGTAATCACGCAAATACTTTGCATTGGATCGACAATGATGGTCCAGTACGCGCAGGCGATCTGATTTTAATTGATGCCGGAGTGGAAGCCGATTCGCTCTATACCGCGGATATCACCCGCACCTTGCCGGTAAATGGCAAGTTCACCCCGGTACAGGCCAAAGTCTATAACGCGGTACTCGACGCCTGTGAGGCCGGCTTGGCGCAAGCCAATAAGCCGGGATGCAAGTTTAAAGATGTGCATGACGCGGCAGTTGCGGTTTTAGTTAAGCATCTGGATGCCTGGGGAGTATTGCCGGTTAGCGCCGAGCAAACCCTGTCAAAGGACGGCGGGGAATACCGACGCTGGATGCCTCACGGTATCTCCCATCACTTAGGCCTAGACGTCCATGACTGCGCCCTAGCGGCCCGGGATATGTACATGGAGGCCCCCCTAGAGCCTGGCATGTGTTTCACCATTGAACCGGGTCTTTATTTCCACCAAGATGATCAACTCTTACCCGAAGAACTGCGCGGCATCGGGGTCAGGATCGAGGACGATGTGCTAGTGGAAGCAGACGGCAGCGTACGCCGCCTATCGGAAGATATCCCCCGCACTATCGAAGAGGTGGAAGCCTGGATTTCCCGGGTACAAGCCGAGTAGCTAAAGCAGATAAGTCAGATACCCGCAAATCCACCCAGCTACTACAGAACAAAATAGCGGGGCGGTAACTAACAGTTATCGCCCCGCTACTTATTACCCCATTTTGCTGCCACTATCCTGGTCACACACCATATCGTGGCGCTTAGCATCATAATGCCAAGTACTGCGTTTTTTCGGAACGTCCCGGCCACAACCACAGCAAGGAAAATCTGACCAGGTAAGGGTGTGCACAATTACTTGCGGGTTAGATCCATTGGCTGAAAACTCTGCATGGTCGTAGTATTCCCCGCAACGGTCCGCGGAATAAACCGGTGTGTCTAGTTGCTCGGGAACACCGGTAAGCGGATTCATTAACCAGACATAGTTCGTGCTAAGAATGTCCATCGCGCTGTTAAAAGCCGACATGGAAATAACCGGAATTATGGCATCTAAATAGCCGTCACCATTAATATCTCCGTATTCGATCGCATAATCATCCCCCTGATTGCTATCTCTAGAATTAGCCTGCAGCGTGAAGATATCTTCTACCCCATGGTTGGCGGCGTCAGCGCCCAACGCAGCAAGCAGTTGCTTTTTCTGCTTGGCATTTAAGCGATAACGGCCTTTGTCCAAACGGTAGTTCTTCGCTTTATCGCATCCCAATTGCTTATTTCGAAGATCCCCTTGACAGTCTGATGCAGAATAACCGCGCGGTAACGACCATAAGGTATTAGCAAAATCGAACTTCTTGATGGCATCTTTTGCGACCATCGGGCCACCAGCACTGCTTGTCTTCTTATCTGCTTTTTTAATTCCGCTGTAAATAGTGGCGATAACTGTTCCCTCATCTTGCAGGGTAAACACCGAAATATTCTCACCAGATAAAGCGCTGCGTCCCACCTGTTTTAAAGTTTGTGTCCATAAAAGGTTATTGTCCGCATCTACCCCAAAAAGTGCCTGAGTTTGTAATGCCGAGGGAGAAGCTACCACCCGTACATTGCCAACGGTTCCCAAGGGTTCCCCGCTCAGGCTGTATCCGGTATCTTTAGCGGAAGTAGAACCCTGCTTCTTTCCTTTGTTAGCCTCACCAGTTTTGCCAGGTACGGAAACAGAAAAACTTTCACGTTTCCCGGTTTTCGCTGCCGCGCATTCCAACCTTTTATCTGTTATCCGGTAGCGCTGGGAATCTGCACACTTTTTAAGGGGTTTACTATTTTCTGCCGGAATAGTAACCCCAGTCTCTTTAAGGTTTATTTTTTTGCCATCTTCATCAGAAATAGCTTGGTACCCCATACCGGTAAGCTTGCCCGCCTCGAAGTTTGGCCAGATAAACAAGAGATATTTTTCGTTTACACTGAGCGGATACCAAAGAGGGTTATCCGGGGAATCGTTATCGGCAATATTCGCCAATTCGTCCTCTTTGATTTTCACTACTGTTTTAGTAGCTTTAGAAACAATTCCATTATCTAAAGAGGCCGTGTTGCGCTGCTTATAGATCCAGATCCCCCCTAACGCCAGGGTCAGCACCAACACCAGAATCAATAAACTCAAAAGTATTTTCACAGTGGTTTTTGATGACTTTTTCTGCCGCGGAGGCGGGGGCGGAACCTGGGGTTTTAGAGAATAGGGAGAGGATGTCCCCGGGTAATAGCTAGGGTTCTGCGCCAGGTTTGCCGGCGGAGGAACCTGCGGATTGAAGGGATGACTAGGGGGAACCGGTGCTGCCTGATTTATTCCCGGAGCGGGATAGGCACCGGGGTAAACAGGGGGCACTGGCGGGTATCCTCCTGGATAAGACCGATCCCCGGGGTGTCCTTGTCCCGGGGCAGGTACTGGTGGGAAGGACTCTGCAGCCAAGTACGAAGGGTAAGGTGGCGGGTAACCACTGCCTAGTGGGGATGGTAGATCCGAGTTTAGCTGGATACCCTCCTGATTATCATCTTGGGGATTATTCATTTGGATATCTCCTTGCCTAAAAATGATGGGGAGCGAAAAACTATATATTAGAGGAAGATTGCCCCCGTAGCTTATTGAGGAACTGGCGGGTACGCTCCTGGGAAGGATTGTGGATCAATTGCTTGGCATCCCCGGATTCCAGTACCACCCCGTTATCAATAAAGAGGGCGCTATCAGCAACTTCGGCCGCGAATTCCATCTCGTGAGTCACGATTACCATGGTCATATCTTCGGCCGCCAAAGAGCGGATGATTTGCAGGATTTCTCCGGTCAGCTCTGGGTCTAAAGCCGAGGTGGGCTCATCGAAATACAGCATCTTGGGCTTTAAGGCCAACGCACGGGCGATGGCTACCCGCTGCTGTTGCCCACCCGATAACTCTGCTGGATATGCCTGTCCTTTATCAGCTAGATTCATCCTTTTCAGCAGTTGCAGGGCTGTTTCCTGGGCTTCTTCCCGGTTTTTCCCCTGTACCTTTATCGGGGCATCTGTGAGATTTCTAAGCACTGTCCAATGGGGAAACAAGTTAAAGTCTTGGAAAACCAACCCAAAGTCGCGCCGAAACTCCCGCTCGTCGCCAGAGGAAACCTTAATTCCTTCCTCTTTCTTTAAAGCTTGCCGACCAAAATAGCAGATTTCTCCGCTGTCCATTTCTTCTAAGAAAGTGCAGCAACGCAAAAGCGTAGATTTTCCAGAACCTGAAGGGCCAAGAATTGCTAGCACTTCACCGGTATTAACCGTTAGGGACACCCCTTTCAGGACCTGGTTGGTGCCGAAACTTTTTTCCATACCGGTAATACGTAGCGCTTCCATGTTTCTCACCTGATCTTGTAGCTTCCCATGCGTTTCTCAATCCGTTCCATCACTACCGCTACTACCAGATTAAACACCCAGTAGAAAATTCCGGCGGCCACGAAAGGAAGCATAGAAGCACTGGCAGCCGCCTGTTGCTTAGCAATGGTAAACATCTCCGCGTAGGCGATCGCAAAAGCCAGAGATGTATCTTTAACCAGGGTGATTACCTCGTTCGTAATCGACGGTAACACTGTGCGGAACATTTGCGGCAACTTGATAGTCAGGAAAGTTCGCGCCGGAGAATAACCGAGTACAAACGCTGCCTCTGCCTGTCCCCCCGGAATCGCCTGGAAACCACCTCGGTAGATTTCCGCGAAATAGGCGGCATAGTTAATAGCGAAGGCAATAATTACGGCACTGAATCTATATGCGGATCCGATCTGCATTCCGAAAAGGAAGAAGGGACCGAAATATACCACCAACAATTGCAGCATTAAGGGGGTGCCCCGCATAACCGAGATATAAAACTGGATAAACCAGGCTAGCGGTTTAAAGCGACTCACCCGTCCCCCGTAGACCACCAGTCCCAGAGGAAGAGATAAAACCAGGGTGAGCGCGAAGATGATGAAGGTTTGTAGCATGCCACCGGCTAGTTCCGGCAAAAACGATAAATCCATTACCAATAGCTCCCTGCGTTAGCCTTTTATTTTTCGCGCAGCACACTACTTAGTAACAATCGATTTTTCTAATTTGTATTTCTTCGCTATCTTGAGGAAAGTACCGTCTTTCTTCATCTCATCCAAGGTCTTTTGTACCTGGTCACGCACTGCTTGGTTACCCTTTTTAAAACCAATGCCATACTGCTCCGTGTGGAATGGCGGATCCATAATCTCGAATTTGTCTTTCCCGCGCTGAGCCAGCTGGTAATCAGCTACCCCAATATCCACTGCGACCGCATCGGCTGCGCCTGCCTCTAGGGTCATAAACGCGTTGTTATAGTCCGGCACCTGAGTCATTTCCTTGAAGCTGGAGACCAAATCCGCGTTTTCTTTATCTTGCAGGGCGGCGAGACCAGAAGAATCTACCTGTACCAACACGGTTTTGCCTTTCAAATCCGCAGTGGTTTTAATCCCTGATCCCGCTTTAGTTACAAACACAATCGAGTTATCGATGTAGGGCTTAGAGAAAGTGTATTGTTTTTCCCGCCCGTTCATGGTGAATCCATTCCAGATGCAGTCGATGGTACCCGACTTGAGTTCCATATCTTTAGAATCCCAATCAATAGCCCGCTTTTGCAGTTTCCAGCCGTTACGTTTAGCAACTTCGGCTGCCAAATCCAAGTCGAAACCTACATACTCTCCGCTTTTATCTTTATATCCATAGGGCGGGAAGTTGGCGTCAAAGCCCACTGTGAAGTCATCGCCTTTTGCTTTACCCGCATCACTGGTGCCCGAGCCTCCTGCGCATCCAGAAAGCGAAAGTGCCAGCACCAGACTGGTTAGCATTAACAGTGTTTTCTTCAACTTCATTTGGAATCTTTCTCTCGGACAAACCTGCAAAACACCTCGAGTTTAACAGAGAGCTGCTCGGAATCTTTTAGAGGCGCTGCATTATCTCAAAGTACAAAACGTTTTGGAGCTGCCAGCATTTGGGTATAAAACAACCCGGGTTTTTGTTTCCTCCCCAGTTTTTATGACCGAAACTGGGCGCGAACCCTGCCGGTTACTCGACCTGGTAACCAGTACGAGCTTTGAGCAAATCCCCCCCGGGAACCGCATCGATAAGTTCGCGGGTGTACTCTTTTTGGGGATTGGCGAAAATATCGTCAGCTTTCCCGTACTCAACTAGCTTGCCATGTTCCATTACCGCGATATCGTCAGCGTTCTCGCGTACTACCGCCAAGTCGTGGGTAATAAAAAGGTAAGTTAAGCCCAGCCGGCCTTGCAGCTCGTTTAATAGATGCAGAATCTGATCCTGCACCAATACGTCCAAAGCAGAAACCGCCTCGTCCAGTACAACTAATTCTGGACGCAAGGCCAGAGCACGCGCTATCGCTACCCTCTGCCGCTGTCCGCCAGACAGCTCATTCGGGAAACGCCGCATGGCGCTACGCGGAAGCGCCACCATATCCAGCAAATCTGCCACTCGCTTTTCTCGCTTAGCACGATCACCAATGTGATGGGTACGCAGTGGCTCTTCTATACAGCGATAAACCGAGAACATGGGATCTAGGGACCCATAAGGATTTTGGAATACCACCTGCATCTTGCGGCACAGCGCGAATAGTTGCTTGCGCCGCAAAGTAGACAGGTCAATTCCCTCGTAATATACCTTCCCAGATGTGGGGTCCAGCAGGTTCAAAATCATATTGGCAACGGTAGATTTACCGGAGCCAGACTCCCCTACCAGGGCTAAGGTTGAGCCCCGTCGTACCTTGAACGAGACATCATCAACTGCGCGGAAGGTTTTTTTCTTACCCTTTTGGCCACGAATATCGAACTCTTTTACCAGATGCTCTACGCGGATGACTTCTTCCCCAAGATGTTTTTCTAAGGGCTCTCCCAGGACATTGGTGCCCATGACTTTTTGTCCGGAGTCCTTCGAGGCAGCCACCGCCAGATTCACATCTGCAGAGGTGCGCGAGTCAATAGTACCGCTGGCGGCCCCGCCCTCGGCAGGAGAATAATTGATTTCGATCCGCTGAGACGCCAGCGAAGGCGCTGCATTTACCAAACGCTGGGTATAGGGATGCCGAGGATCATTCAAGATTTCCCGGGCCGGTCCGGATTCTACTATCCGCCCACGGTGCATAACCACCAAATGCGAGGCCCGCTCCGCGGCCAGCCCCAGGTCGTGGGTAATAAACAAAGTGGAAGTACCCAGCTCCTGAGTTTCTTTTTCCAGGTGATCCAGGATGCGTCGCTGAACGGTCACATCCAGGGCGCTGGTGGGCTCATCAGCGATTAAAAGTTTAGGGCCTGCCGCCAAACCGATAGCGATTAGTGCCCGCTGACGCATCCCTCCCGAAAACTCGTGTGGATATTGCTTGGAGCGCGCCTCAGCATCGGGCAGACCCGCATCGGCCAGTGCTTTCATCGCTTGCTCGTGGATATTACCGCCCTTGGTAGCTTCGTTATATTTTAGTGCCTCAGCCACCTGGGAGCCGATTTTCCATACCGGATTCAGGTTCGACATAGGGTCTTGGGGCACCATCCCAATTTGGGCGCCTCGCACCTGTTGCATTTCTTTCTCAGTGAGAGTAGTCAGTTCCCGTCCATCAAATTTAATGGATCCGCCGGCAACTTTCCCAGTACCAGGTAAAAGGCCAATTATTGACATTGCCAGGGTGGATTTACCAGAGCCGGACTCCCCTACAATCGCCACGGTCTGCCCGCGGTAGAGGGTAAGATTAGCTTTCCGTACTGCCGGAACCACCCCGGTGGTGGACTGGAAATTAACCTCTAGGTCTTTTACTTCCAACAAAGGCACTGGCGTACCCGATTTTTCAACATTACCGGCGTTAAGATTGGCCTGGTTCTCATCCGAGTCAGCTGCCATAATCTGATCCTCTTGATTATTTTGATTCACGATTAATGTTTCCTCTGGTTCGGGTCGAGTGCGTCACGGACTACGTCTCCCATCATGATGAAGCTCAATACCGTAAGCGCCAAGGCAATCGAAGGTAAGAACAACACCATAGGAGCGGTGCGCAGTTGCTGCTGGGCAGTAGAGATGTCCCCACCCCAAGAAACGATGGAGGATGGCAAGCCAATCCCCATAAAGGATAGGGTCGCTTCCGCCACGATAAAGGTTCCCAG
>CAMYAU010000006.1 GCA_947253735.1 uncultured Varibaculum sp.
AAGACTTCACCAACCAGTTTTGGGAGTTACCATCAGCGAGTATGGAAAGTTCCGCAATGATTTCTTCCATTGTCACTATGGTTTTACGGGTAATGATGGTTATTTTGCTGTGTCTGCTGGGAATTTCTGCCATCGTCGCTCTCGTAGGGGTGGCAAACACCCTCAGCTTGTCGGTGGTTGATCGTGCCCAGGAGAATGCGCTGCTGCGGGCAGTCGGTGCCACTCGCACTCAAATTAGGAGGATGCTAATTACCGAAGGAACCCTTATTGGACTCGGCGCCTTAATAGTGGGAATGGCCTTATCGGTACTCTTCTCCTGGTTTGTGATGCAGTGCATGCCCTTTGCTGGGCTGATCTCCCAAAAGAATATTGAACTTCAGATTCCTTGGCTCTGGGTAGGGCTAGTAGTGCTGGTGACCGAACTCTTCTGTTTCTTAGCATCGGTGCTACCCGGTAGGCGTGCCGCCAAGGCCAGCCCCATCGAGGCCTTAAATGCCGCTGACCAGTAAGATTTAAGGAAACTTTATTGCGACATCCCGGCAACGGAAACGAGTTTTAGCTCTGGTTTCCCCTTGCGGGGCACTCACGTTTATCCCTGCACCCTGTAGTTACTTACTAAACTCAAAAACAGAACGCTAATAGAGAAAGTCAAGCTCCCTGCCAGGATGCCCTCAGCTTGGGCTGTTAGATTTAAGGATAAAGGAGGAAATATGGCGGGAAAACGTTTTGGAAACGGCATAAAGACCGTGCTGCTACTAGGAATCATGTGGGCGATTCTGCTCGGGATTGGATACCTGATTGCTTACGGTACTAATAATTCTGCGTTCCTATGGATTTTCGCGGCGATTGGGCTAGCCTCCACCTTCTACAGTTACTGGAATTCAGACAAGTTAGCGATTAAGTCTATGGGTGCCTATCCGCTAGATCCGGGGCAATACCCGCAGATCGTAAAGATAGTCACCGAGCTATCCGAGGCTGCCGGGCAACCGATGCCCCGCCTCTATATTGCCCCCACCGCCACCCCGAATGCGTTTGCCACCGGCAGAAACCCCTCCCACGCGGCAGTTTGCTGTACTGAGGGAATTTTGCAGATTCTAAATGAACGGGAACTGCGTGGAGTGCTCTCCCACGAACTGATGCACGTATATAACCGCGATATTTTGACCTCCTCAATTGCTGCCGCTATCGGTGGTTTGATTACTTCTGTCGCTCAGATGATGTTCTTTTTCGGGGGAGGACGCCGCGACGAGGAAAGCTCGGGACCCCTGGGGGCTATCGGGGGGTTATTAATGGTGTTCCTGGCTCCACTAGCTGCGACATTGACCCAATTAGCAATTTCACGTACCCGCGAGTTTGATGCGGATCAAACCGGAGCGGAGCTTTCCGGTGATCCTTTAGCCCTGGCTAGCGCCTTAAAGAAACTGGAGGCAGGAACTACTGCCCGTCCGCTGGTGAAAACTCCGCAGACTGAGAAAGTCGGGTTCATGATGATCGCGAACCCCTTTAAGGCAGGCGGAGTGCAGCAATTGTTTTCAACTCACCCGCCAATGAATCAGCGGATTCGCCGCCTAGAGGAAATGGCAGGGTACTAGCTCAAGGGGAATACCTCCGGGTAGCTAGACAATGTGCCTGGCTGAGTCCATAGCAATATTCTCAGCGGTTAATTGCTACCTGCAGTACCAGCAGTTGCCGCTACTACGCCCGGCGCGGTAGTAAGACTATTCACCGTCCTGGCCGATTAAATCTTCCGGTACGTCCTCACCACGCGAAATTGCGCTCATAGCTTTACGAGAAACCACTTTGACGCGTTCGCGCGCCCCGCGACCGCCCTCAACCTCGCCAAAGTCTGCGCCCAGCTGCTTTTCGTATTCGTCCAGCAGCTCCCAGCCATGCCAGGTAGAGAAAGGAACGCCCCGCTGCTCAAGCAGCTCAATCATGGCGTCGTGACCCACCGCTTTGCCGGTAGCCACTAGCTTGCCAGCTTCGGCGTCCTCTACCAGGTGGGCGATAGTTTGCTGCGCATCGGACTTGGTAGACCCAATCAGCCCCACCGGACCGCGCTTGACCCAACCGGTTGCGTAAATACCGTTCAAGGGGGTTCCCTCCAGATCAGTGACCCGCCCTTCCTGATTGGGGATTACTCCGCGCCGCTCATCGAAAGGCAGCCCCGCAATCGGAGAGGAGAAATACCCTACCGCGCGATAAACCGCCTGTACCGGGGTTTCCCGCAGCTCGCCGGTACCGGAAACTGTTCCGTCCCCATTCAGCTGGGTGCGTTCGGTAACCAGGGCGCGCACATGCCCGTCCTCATCAGCCAAGATTTCTTTGGGAGCTGAGAATAGATGCAAGTGGATGCGGCGATCAGCTTCCTGGTCGCCCTCGTCCATGGCGTAGTTAATTAAAGTATCAACCACCATTTTGGTTTGCTTAGAGGCAGCAATCGCCTGCTCGGAGCCCTCGTCGAACTCGAAATCTTCCTCGGAAACAATAACTTTTACTCCCGGCTGTTGCCCGAGTTCACGCAGCTCTAAGGGGGTAAACTTCACCTGGGCAGGTCCACGCCGCCCGAAAATATGCACATCGGTAATCGGGGATTTATAAAGCTCTTTCGCTACATTTTCCGGGATCTCGGTTTTTAGCATATCCGCCGGGTGCTTCGCCATTACCCGCGCAATATCGAGGGCGACGTTACCCACTCCGATAACCGCTACCTCTTTCGCCTCAAGCGGCCAGTAACGCGGGTAGTCCGGGTTACCGTCATACCAGGAAACGAAATCGGCAGCGCCGTAGCATTCCGGAAGATCTTGACCGGGCAATTCAATCGGTTTATCCCGATCGGAGCCGGTAGCAAAAATGATCGCATCATAGTGAGCATGCAGATCCTCAACGGTGATATCGGCATCCTCGCCACCCACATTCACGTTTGCCAACAGACGAATGTCTCCACGCTGCAAAATCTTGTAAAGAGCGGTAATAATAGCGCGGATCCGGGGATGGTCCGGGGCCACCCCGTAACGCACCAAACCGTAGGGAGCAGGCAGACGTTCAAAAAGGTCAATTTCTACATTGAGACCAGATTTGGACAAAATATCGGAGGCATAGATTCCGGCGGGGCCGGCTCCAATTACGGCGACACTAAGCGGACGGTCAGACACTAAAACCCTTCCTGTTGCATTATCAATCTGGCGGCGCCTACTTTTGGCACCTCAAACCTCAAATTATTCTAGCCATGAAAGACAGCTATCTTGCATTTTCTTGAGCGGTCTCACACAATGGCTTACCCACCCAAATAACTTGGGCAGGGAAAGAAGCCGGAAATAGAGCGTAGCGGCGTTTAACTGGGAGAACCAAAAGCAAAACCACCCCCCGTGATGCTGCCTGAGAGACAATAGGAATATTAGAGGAGGAAATAGATGAGTACACAAAAAATTCCGCGCAGGCCAGCGATGTTGGATGCCGAGCAAGCAGAGAATATTACCGGCGCCGAGGACGGGGCAATCTCCTCCGAAGTCGCCCATTTGGTAGCGCAAACCTTGCTGGACATAGAAAAAGAAAGCGATAGTAACATTCAACGCCTGCGCCAGCTGCTGGAATCTGGCGGGATAGATACCGTCAGCGAGCTCTGGTCCAACTCTCCCGCCACTACCTTGCCCGGCACCCTATGGCGTCTCTACCTGGTATATCAATGGTATTTACGAGATCCAAAGCTGGTAAATAAACGTTTTATCCAGGGGATAGAAACCCTGCACAATGGGGAGGTTATTTCTGGGGAGCACTGCGAAAAATCCGTGGCCGCCCTCATGGATAAACTAGCTGCCTTGTGGCGGGCGCAAACTTCGATAACCCAGCTGGCTCCCCTGCTAGATCGCACCAGTGATTTCCTGCAAGTGCTCGCCAGCGGGGTCAGCGCAGAATGGATTAAAGATGCCCGGGACGAACTGGCAGATCCAGTAACCCTGCGCCCCCAAGCCCTATTGCAAACCGCGCATGACCTAAAAGTTTCAGCACGTGCAGCCAAGGTAAATCGCCTAGACTAGAAGCAAATCTACTTTGGCTACTCCAGGGACAAGTCATTAATTTTTAGAAGGGATCAGCATGGATCGCAAACAGGAAGCTGACAACCGGCCAGAACCGAAAGTGCGCAAAGCCAAGATTAAAGAGGATGCGCAAGGCGACTCCCACGTGGTACCTTCTCCCGCTGAGATTGCTCGAGTTTATAAAGAAAACCCACAGACTGAACCAGTAGCACAAGTAGATCGAGTGGCAGCGGAATCTAATTTTGAGACCGCTACTGCGGATGAACTGATTTCTTCAAAGACCTCTCCTGATCAGTTCCCGGGTAATGATTATGACGACGCCGACTATGACCTCCCGACGGGTGCCTCTCCCTTTGTAGACGGCAGAAGAATAGATAATGGCCAGGACCTCTTGCCACGACCGGAAAAAGCGGTATCGGCTAGTTCGAATCAGACCTCAAATTCCACAGCTACTACTAAAGACAGCAAATCCGGGGACAATAAAACTACCGAAAAAATCGCCAGCCAAGATAACTTGAAAGGCGCCGGTAGTTCAGCAGTAAAAGCTTCCGTCTTCGAGCCCTCCAATAGCCAGAAAAAATCTGCTGCGAACAGCGATAATAAGACCTCTGCAAAAGGAAAGGCAAAAGCGGATCAACTGCCCGTAAACACTGGCCACGCCCAAACTGATGGCCCCGAAGATCTTTCCAAGATAAGCCCCTCCACTTTGCGGGAGGCTCCCGGCATTGACAAACTGGCGCAAGCCGGCCCCCTCGGTCAAGATAAGCCCCTCCCCAAGGGACGTTTTGGGGATCGAGAACTATCTTGGATGCAATTCAACCAGCGAGTATTAGAACAGGCAGAGGACGAGCGGCTCCCGATTTTAGAGCGCGCCTGGTTTACCACCATTTTCTCCTCTAACCTCGACGAGTTCTATATGGTACGGGTCGCGGGACTAAAACGCCGCATTGCCGCTGGAATCGCCCGCACCGCCGCCTCTGGCCTCACCCCCCGGCAAGTACTCGACCTGGTAACTGAACGCGCCCAGGTCCTGTGCGCCCGGCAGGCCGATTTCGTGCAGAATACTTTGCTGGGCGAACTGGAAGAGGTAGGAATAAAACTCCGTCGCTGGAAGGATCTTACGCCTAAACAGCAAGAATTCCTGCACGGATATTTCCGCCGCCAGATTTTTCCCATCCTCACTCCCTTGGCGGTTGACCCCTCCCACCCCTTCCCCTACATTTCCGGACTGTCGGTAAACCTGGCAGTAGTGGTACGCAACCCGTTAACTGGAAAGCAGCATTTCGCCCGGGTAAAAATTCCAGAAAGCCTCCCCCGCCTAATCTGTGTGGAGCAGGCAGTAGAACAGGTCAGCCCGGAGGACGCGATTGACACTAATGGGGAAGCTACTTTCGTTACCCTTGAGGACGTTATCGGCCCCCACCTCGATCACCTTTTCCCCGGAATGGAAATCTTAGAACATCACGTGTTCCGCCTGACCCGCAACGAGGATCTGGAAGTAGAAGAAGACGATGCTGAAAACCTGCTGACCGCAATGGAACAAGAACTGTTGCGACGGCGTTTCGGCCCGGCAGTGCGCCTAGAGGTTGCCGAAGGGATCTCGCGCCCGGTATTAGACTTTTTGGTGGCCAAACTAGAAATCGGGATGGAGGATGTGTTCTCCCTCCCTGAACCGATTGACCTGCGCTGTCTGAACGAACTACACGAACTGGATCTGCCCGAACTCAAATACCAAAAGTTCGTTCCGGCTACCGCCGCCGGGCTAGCCGAAGTGGAATCGGCAACCCCCACCGATATTTTCGCCATGATCCGCAGCCACGACGTGCTGTTACATCACCCCTACGATTCTTTCTCTACTTCGGTGCAACATTTTGTCACCTATGCCGCTAGAGATCCAAAAGTGCGTTCGCTAAAGCAAACTCTTTATCGGACTTCCTCGGATTCTCCGATCGTGTCCGCCCTGATTGAGGCGGCGCAAAACGGGAAACAGGTGTTAGCAATCGTCGAGATCAAAGCTCGTTTCGATGAGGACGCTAATATTTCTTGGGCCCGCAAACTGGAGCGCGCCGGGGTACACGTGGTCTATGGCATGGTGGGACTGAAAACTCACTGCAAGTTATCAATGGTGGTTCGCGAAGAAGCCGATGGACTACGCCGCTACTGCCACGTCGGCACCGGAAACTATCACCCCAAGACCGCACGCGGATACGAGGACCTGGGCCTGCTCACCTGCGACCGCGAGGTAGCCCAAGACCTTACTCGCCTATTCAATCAGCTCTCCGGGTATGCGCCCAGAACCTCTTTCCACCGCCTGTTAGTGGCTCCGCGCTCTATCCGCCCCGGGATTATTGAGCGCATCGACCGCGAGGTGGAAAATCACCGTAAAGGATTGCCGGCCTATATCGGGATAAAAGTAAATTCCCTGGTAGACGAGGCGGTAACTGACGCCCTCTACCGTGCCAGCCAGGCAGGCGTACCGATCGATATTGTGGTGCGCGGGATCTGCACTATTCGTTCCGGGGTGCGCGGGCTATCGGAAAACATCCGAGTACGCTCTATTTTGGGGCGCTTCCTGGAGCACTCGCGGATTTATGCCTTTGAAAATGCCGGGGAACCGGAAGTGTGGATCGGGTCTGCCGACCTGATGCATCGCAACCTAGATCGCCGGGTAGAGGCACTAATTCGAATTAAGGACGCCGAGATGACCGCCGAACTCATGGATTTGGTGAAACTCGAGGCCTCCCCAGAGGTATCTTCCTGGCATCTGCGCCGAGATGGAACATGGCGACGTCATATTGAAGCCAAGGATGGCTCGCCACTAATGGACATACAGGAATACCTAATTAATAAGGCTAACTCGCGGATGAAAGGCCGCTAGCTGACGGGTTTTCTAAGCTAGCTTCTCGCTTTCAAACAATTTATACCCCTGCTACCTGGGGGAATGACCTTATAAGTAATTTGTTAGACAATAGAGACAGATTACAAGAAAGGCAAGTGGCTATAATGACGGCTCGACCTAAGCCACCGCATATGCGGATAGTACGATCCGCAGGCGCATTAGTTTGGCGTCTGCGGCCAGAAGCCAACCCAATTGCTGGTACTTTCCTCCCCGCTCAACGTCAAGATATCGAAGTACTGATTGTGCATCGACCCCGCTACGACGACTGGTCTTGGCCCAAGGGTAAGCGTGAACCTGGAGAAGCTATTCCGGCAACGGCAGTGCGCGAGGTTGAAGAAGAAACCGGGGTTCCCATTCGTCTAGGAGCACCACTGACCGTACAGCGTTACCGCCTGGGATCGGGAGTAACTAAAGAGGTTTATTACTGGGTAGGCTTCCCGGATGTTTCCGAGGAAACTTTAAGGGCGCGCCCTCTTGCTCCCCCGGCTCCTAGCAAAGAAATTGATAAATCCCAATGGGTAGGGGCACGCAAAGCTATGCGCTTGCTAACTCGCCGTGGGGATCGTCGCCTGTTAGAGGAACTACTGACCCGCTTAACAGAGCACACGTTAGTTACCCGGACGGTAGCAGTGCTGAGGCATGCGAAAGCCACTAAACGGTCCAATTGGGAAAGCGGCGAAATGACTCGCCCGCTTTCACGACGCGGGTCCTCGCAAGTACTGCGGTTAATACCAGCGCTTTCAGCTTTAGGCATTAATCAAATCATCACTTCCCCATGGCGCCGCTGCGTGGCCACGGTCGCCCCTTATGCCACGCTTTCGGGTGCGCCTTTAAAAACCGAAGCTTCCTTTACCGAGGACGCTTATCGAGAAGATCCATCGCAGATGCGTGAGATAGTGCGTGGATTACTTTTGGAAAGTCAGCTAGATAAACTGGCCGATACACTGGCGATTTGTGTACATCGTCCCACGATTCCGGGAATTATTGGGGAACTCGCTCCCCTTACCCCCAATCATCTGGGCAGGTTGCTTCCCCAAAGTGACCCCTATTTAAAAACTGCGGGAATGCTGCTGGTACATATGGCAGATTATCCGGAGCCGCGAGTCGTTGACCTGGAAGTATTTCGCCTAGATCCCTGAGCCTAGACCTCGAGATACTCTGCTTTCGTTTATCTAATTTGATGGGAGAATAGACGGCTGTGCCGAGCGCACTAACTCGAGGCGGAATCCAGACCGCTAAACTGGGGACATGAACGATTCCCACCGTCACAACTACCCCGGTATTTCAGCAAATACCTCCAGAAGCGGCAGTGAAACTCCTTTTCCCTTCCCCCTCCCGCGGGTAGGGATAGGTAGTGATGTTCATGCTTTTGCCGACCCCGCTGACCCAGATGCCTCCGCACGCCCCTGTATGGTAGCGGGACTTTCCTGGCCAGGAGAAACCCCTCTAAAGGGACATTCTGATGCGGATGTGGCCGCCCACGCCCTGTGTGACGCAATTTTATCGGCTGCCGGTGAAGGAGATCTGGGTACCCATTTTGGTACTGATCGTCCCGAATGGAAAGGCGCCTCCGGCACTCAGCTATTGATAGCCACAATGGATATTATTCACCAGGCAGGCTGGGAGCTCGGCAACGCCGCGGTTCAGGTGATTGCTAACCGCCCACGGATGGGCAAACGTTATCAACAGGCCCGTAGCGTACTTGAGGAGGCGGTAGGGGCACCAGTTTCTATTTCCGCAACCACCTCGGACAAGCTGGGCTTCACCGGACGGGGAGAGGGTGCAGCCGCGATAGCTACCGCCCTGGTTTATCCCCGGCGCTGACTCAGCCTGAATACAGCGAGACTATCCGCAGTAATATTTAGCTTCCCGGAAAGTAAAGGAAATACCATTTTGTTAAAATATAAGCATTATAAAAAGTTGCATCACATAACTCCCCTCCCGGACATCCAAGACTTAACCAGCTACCCTCCACCCACCCCAGGCCTTTAGGCCTAGAAATTTTAAGAAAATTATAGTCAAAAAATACCTACTACAAAGCCTACTTTTCCTGCGAATTTACCTTTTTTAAGCCAAAAAGACTTGCATCTCTCAAGTACCTAAAGTCCCGTGGTATATTGTGATTTGCTCGACAGCAAGATAATATGTTTCGCAGTCGAAAGTTTCGGCGTAAACCCAATGGAGAGCAAATGATAAGTACATTCTCAACATTAGTGATGCCCACGGTAGGTGCGGCAGATTTTATTAATAGCGGGAACACTAGCGGTATTGCTATCGCCATGGTTATCTACTTCGTAGCCATGATCTTGATTGGCATCTACGGTTACACCCGCACCCAGACTATGGATGATTACATGGTGGGAGGACGTTCTCTACCTCCGCTGGTAGCCGCGCTTTCCGCAGGTGCAGCCGATATGTCCGGATGGTTGATGATGGGACTGCCAGGCGCCCTCTACCTAACCGGTCTAGTGGAATCCTGGATTGCGATCGGACTGCTAATTGGTTCCTGGTGCGCCTGGAAATGGGTAGCCCCCCGTCTGCGTTCCTATTCGCAGGTAGCTGGAGACTCCATAACCGTTCCCTCATTCATGTCAGCTCGTCTCAAGGATGAAAAATATATTCTCCAACTGGTAGCCGGGGTTATTATTCTCTTCTTCTTCACCATTTACGTAGCCAGCGGAATGGTGTCCGGGGGAGTATTTTTCGAATCCATATTCCGGGTTAACTACCACGTGGGTATGGTAATCGTTGCCGGAGTAGTCATTCTTTACACCCTGGTGGGCGGATTCTTGGCGGTATCTTGGACCGATATGGTACAAGGCATCATGATGCTAATCGCTCTGCTGCTGGTGCCCATCTTCGGCGTGATTGCTTTGGGTGGCTTCGGAGTTATGACCAGTACCCTGAACGGTCTAGAAGGACATATGTTCTCGATTGTAGGAGACGGTGCTGCCGGAAAAATGGCCATACTCAATGGTCTAGCCTGGGGATTAGGATATGTAGGTATGCCACACGTCATCGTGCGGTACATGGCATTACGTTCCCCCAGGGAAGCGGTATCGGCACGCCGCTTGGGTATTGGCTGGATGTTCCTATGTGTACTGGGCGCTACCTTGACCGCTCTCATAGGACGCGCCCTAGTCGAAAATGGTATCGGTGGAATTAAAGAAGCTTTGGCTCGAGTGAAACTAAATCCGCAAGAGAGTATCTACCTGGTGATGGGGGAAAAGCTCTTCCCCGCCGTGCTTGCCGGTTTCATGTTGGCCGCAATTTTGGCCGCCATCATGTCTACCGTATCTTCGCAGCTGCTGGTGACTTCCTCGGCAGTGGTGGAGGATATTTACCGAGGCATCAAGAAGCGTCGTCTGCTGGGGGCCAAGGGTATCAACGCCGGCCGGATGGTGGTGCTAGCGATTTCTGTGATCGCCGCTTTCTTTGCCTGGTTCCGCACTGAATCAATTCTGACTCTGGTAGCGTTTGCCTGGGCCGGTTTCGGAGCCGCCTTTGGTCCAGTGATCCTACTTAGCCTCTACTGGCGCAAATATACCTGGCAGGGAGCTGCGGCTGGTATGGCTGTGGGAGCTATTACCGTAGGTATCTGGGGCAACCTACCGGACACACTCCCGATGTTCTTCCAGATGTACGAGATTCTCCCCGGCTTCTTACTAAACCTGCTGGTTTCTTGGCTGGTTTCTCTCGCCACCTACAAGCCAAATAAAGAAATAGAAGAAGAGTTTGATCTGGCAGTCAAGCTGGCTCATTCCTCGCAAGAAGAAATTAACTCTGCTTTGGAGGGCCGCAAAGTCACCCCGGTGACTGTTACAACATTCGCGAAGGTTGAAGGCAGCAATAAGGCCGCTTCCTAAACAACAATTAATAAAAATAGGGAGTAGGAAAAAAGTCCCTACAATCGGGGTACACTTCCTCGTATCTAGTGTTACCTTAAACCTATAAGCGCCTGGAAGGGCAGGCAGTATCTAGCCGGACTCCCCCAGCCTGAGGTGCGATCTATACCTATTAACAGTTTCCTAAGAAAGGACGCAAACAAATGTCAGAAAGCGTGGCTCCTCCCAAAGCTGGCGAGGAAACCGGCGACTGCCGTCACCTAGCAGATTTAGCGGTTGCCCGTGCCCGAAAATGGGTTCGGGAGTCAGAGAAATACCCCGAAGACCGGGCAGCGAAACTTCTATCCCAAGTGCTCGAAGAGCAAGCGGGACTCGACTTCACCGTTGCTTTTGTAGATGGGGTTATCCGACCCGAGGATCTGCAGGTAGCCGCGGCTGAGCTAAATCGTCTCGCATCCTCTTCCGTAAGTTTCCTGCCCTGGTACTTGCGCTTTCCCCTAAAGGTGGGCGGCGCGGTAGCTCCGATGCTGCCTAAAATGGTTATCCCCATTACCCGCAGCGTGTTCGCGAAACTGGTCGGCGATCTAGTACTGGACGTATCTGATGCCAAATTGGGTCCGGCGATTGAGCGGTTAAAGCGGGGCGGAATGCGGCTCAATATGAATCTGCTGGGCGAAGCAATTCTCGGTGATGAAGAAGCGAATAAACGACTCACTGACACCATGGCCTTGCTGGAACGCCCAGATGTAGAGTACGTATCTTTGAAGGTATCGGCAGTGACCGGTCCCCACAATCCCTGGGCATACGATCATGTGGTAGATCGGGCCGTAAACGCTCTCCTGCCGTTGTATCGCCGCGCTAACTCCTATGAACCAAAGAAGTTCATCAACCTGGATATGGAGGAATACAAAGACCTTCATATGACCATTGATGTGTTCAAGAAGATTCTGGAAACCCCGGGCCTAGAAAAGCTGGAGGCCGGCATCGTGTTACAGGCTTATCTGCCCGACGCCCTCCCTGCTATGAAGCACCTGCAAGAATGGGCAGCGCGGCGCGTAGCTAATGGGGGCGGACGTATCAAGGTTCGGGTAGTTAAGGGCGCGAACCTGTCTATGGAGACTGTGGATTCTCGCGAACGCGGCTGGAAGCTCACCACCCAAAAGTGCAAACAAGACACGGACTCTAACTACATGAAGGTGCTGGACTACGCCCTGACTAAAGAGCACACTCGCAATATTAAGATCGGCGTGGCCGGGATGAATCTGTTCACCGTGGGCTTTGCCTATGAGCTGGCACAGGAGCGCGGGGTACTAGAGTCCGGGGGCGTAGAGTTCGAGATGCTGACCGGGATGGCTTCTCCCCAGTCCAAGGCAGTAGCCGAGGATACCGGTCACCTCCTGTTCTATGTGCCGGTAGTTAACCCGGAAGAATACGACGTGGCGATTGCCTACCTGGTGCGGCGGCTAGAAGAGAACTCGCTGGACCAAAACTTCATGTCTGATATTTTCGATCTGGATGACGAAGATGTGCTACACAAGGAAGAGCAGCGTTTCCGCCGCGCCTTGGAGCGAGTCTACGACGTCGAGGTAGGCCCGGTCCGCCAGCAGAATCGTCTCACTGAGACCGCCGAAGATATTAAATCTTTCGTTCAAAAGGACGGGGAGTGGACTTTCGCGAACACCCCGGATTCCGATCCTTCGCTACCAGAAAATATCGAATGGTCACGCCAGATAGTTAAGGCGATTCCCGATTGCCAGATTGGAATTAAAGAGGTCGCGGAAGCCACTGTTTCCGACGCTAATGTGCTGGATCAAATGCTGGCGGGCGCAGCCGCAGCGGCCGAAGTTTGGGCAGCTCGTCCCGCCAAAGAGCGCTCCGAGATTATTCACCAGGTAGGTATTGGACTCAGCCAGCATCGGGCGCAGCTGATGGAAATCGCGGCCGCTGAATGTGGCAAAGCCCTAGATGGCGGCGATATCGAGGTATCCGAGGCCGTGGATTTCTGCCACTACTACGCCCAGCAATGCTTAGAGCTAGAACAGCAAGCGGGCGCCAAGTTCAAACCAGCGCGGGTAACGGTTTCTACCCCGCCCTGGAACTTCCCAATTGCCATTCCTACCGGTTCCACCGTGTCGGCGCTAGCTGCCGGTTCAGCCGTGATCTTCAAACCAGCTAAAGAAGCTGCTCGTACGGGTGCACTACTAGCCAAGATTATGTGGGATGCGGGAGTTCCGCGTGAGGTTCTGCAGTTTGTCCAACTAGGCAACCGGGAACTTGGTAAGAACCTGATGGCTGACGAACGGGTAGATCGGGTTATTTTGACCGGTTCTATCGACACTGCCAAGATGTTCCGTTCCTGGGACAATAATATGGGGCTGTTGGCGGAAACCTCCGGTAAGAACGGCATTATTGTCACCCCCTCGGCAGATCTGGATCTGGCGGTTAAAGACATTATCAACTCGGCGTTTGGCCACTGTGGGCAAAAGTGTTCTGCCTCCTCACTGGCAATTCTGGTCGGTTCAGTAGGGTATTCCGAACGGGTACATCGTCAGCTACTTGACGGCGTGCGCTCCCTGGTGGTGGACTACCCCTCCAATCCTTCCAGCCAAACCGGTTCGCTATGCGCTCCGGCTAAGGGGAAGCTACTGCGCGGCCTCACCACTTTGGGACCGGGCGAGCATTGGGCATTAAAGCCCAAGCAGCTAGATGAATCCGGGAAGCTCTGGACTCCGGGTATCCGCGCTGGTGTGCAGCCGGGCAGCGAATACCATCTGACTGAGTACTTCGGTCCGATTCTGGGCATTATCCGCTGCGACACCTTAGAAGAAGCCATCGAGATCCAAAATGCAACCGATTACGGTTTGACCGCTGGGTTGCACTCTTTGGATGCCGATGAAATCAACCTTTGGCTAGATCGCGTACAGGCCGGTAACGTCTATGTTAACCGCGGTATCACCGGCGCGATTGTGCGCCGCCAGCCCTTCGGCGGTTGGAAGAACTCCGCGATTGGCGCGGGTACGAAAGCCGGCGGTCCGTCCTATCTATTTGGTTTAGGCGAGTGGGAGGCCGATGGTATTCCGGAGAACGAGGGCGTGGAGCTACGCAATCGCGCCTTGGTGGAGGCCGCGAAAGTGGCACGCTCTTTGGACTCCAATAAAGAGTTCGTAATGTCTTCGCTACGTTCTTCACAGCAGGCTCTAGACACCGAGTTCGCTATTGGACATGATCCCTCGGATCTGCGGGTAGAGCGCAACGTGCTGCGTTACCGTCCGCTGCCGGTACTTATCCGGCTATCCGAGGGCGAGGATGCCTCGCACGTGCTAATGTTAGCGGCTGCCGGTCGCGCCGCTGGTTCTTTAGTGTCAGTATCGATGCCACAAGAACCCGACTCCGCACTCTTGCAGTATCTGCGAGTCCAGCATATTGATTACGAGGTCGAGTCTGACCAGGCCTTCCGTGACCGTCTGCCCGCCTGGGCAGCCGGTGCCGGTCTGGATGCCCGTATCCGCTTGATTGGTGGAGATGTTAAGGCAATTAACGAGGCAGTTAACGGCAATGTGAATGTGGCGGTCTGGTCGCATCCGGTGACCGCTTGTGGCCGCGTTGAAATGATCCCATTTGTTCGCGAACAGGCAGTGGCCTTCACTAACCACCGCTTCGGTAATCACACTCCGCTTTCGGAGCAGGTAAAAATCTAGGCGCTACGTTAGTTCCATAACTAAATAAATGCCTTGTGGGGGTTGGGAAATATTTCCCAACCCCCACATTTTTAGCTAGTCATTTAGTTATCTTCAGATGAGTTTAGATAGAGGGCTCTATCAGGTGGACAATAGGTTTTAAAGACTTCACTCCCTAATATCAGGGCAGCCACAGGGTGCCATCACCGGCTGCCAACAGGTTATTGGCTATCGCATAGGAAATAGCTCGATCAGCAAGCCCGACAACCTGCGGGGTTACCGGAGAGATTCCGTAAAGCAGTTTGAAAGCCTCTCCGATGATCTCACTTCGCTCAATACTGTTGGTGCGAGAAATCTGCCAGCGCAAGGCGTTAGCAACCTCAGTTAAGGTCAAGGATCCGAGTTTACGGGGCAGCCCAATCGGAGATTGTAGGGCAGTATTCCAAGTTAGGGGATCGATTTCAGCCGACCAGACGGTGCGCATTCCTGGCTCGGGGACCAGACGCAAACTGGGACCGAGGCAACGGCCGACCTCCTCGGCTCGCTGCTCCTGATATTGAATCCGGTACTTCTGGCACAACCTACGTGCCAAAAATTCTAGCGGCATGGGACCTTCAGCACCGATAATACTTTTTGCAAAAGAGGTGGTAGAGCCAGCCACCGCTGGTTCATCTAGGCGCTGTTTCGGGCGAGTAAAGCGAGGTTGGTAATCAAAATATCCCCGCACCTTAATAGTAATTAACCGGGTAGAAGGTTGGCGATCGGCATCGGCCAAAATATCCCGGGGCTTATGGGGAGCAGCGGGAGGTACTCGGGAGGGTGCTAGCGGACTTTGGGCAGCTTTACGCAGGGATGATTCTGCTGTCCACAACGATATCTCGGGCTCTTCTAACTGTGAAACTAGCAGGCTAGCCGGCATATCATCTGCCACTTCCGCGAACACCGAACGGGGTATATTTTCTTGCACATCCGGCTGTGAAACACAAATATTCTCGGTGCCAGTGTTACTGGCTACATTATGATTCTTGCGTGCTACGAATTCTTCGAAACTCATATTAAGTTTGGAATCAAAACCCATTTTTTGGAAGTAATCCCAGATAGCAGCATCATCAAGCGAAGTTCCCTCCACCGGAGTGCTCACGGTTTGGGAAACTTGCGGCGTTGCTGTCGGTGTGAGTGCCGGCGCAGACCTTTCGGGTGGGGATGCCGGTGAGGACGCGGCGGAAAGAGCAGCCGACGGCATGGTATCCGCGGGCGGTATCTCTCCTGCGTGAATGAGATTAGATACCAGAGAGGTTTCCGGGTTTACAGGCGCAGTTGATACTGCTGGCGGTAGTGAGGCTGGCTTTGGAGGCGCGGCACTTGGTGAGGCCTGCCCGGAAGCAGGAGGGGGAGCCGGACGCATCTGGTTACTGGCCGGGACAGGAAGCTGCGAAGTCAATTCCCTGCGTGCAACAATGCGACGGGGAGGAAACTCTTGTTTACTAGTAGCAGAAGCCGGACTCGTTTCCGGCTGCAGCGATAAGGAGGATGAATTGGCGGGAGTTATTTCTGCACCCGGTGCAGGTGCGGGCGCCGGCTGTTGGACGGGAAGCCAAGGCATTTGACCACGCTGCGCACTCCAGTCAGCGTTAGCAGAATCAGCGGCGTCCAACGCAATGGTAGTTACCGTGGCAGCGCTCTGACTAGAACCCGCTTCCACATTCCCGGGCTGCGGCGAGGGGCTTACTTTCTGTGCTTCCATCACTGCACCGGTATCCAGATGATTTTCCGCGGTAGCGGTTTCGGCCGCGTAAGCTGCCGAAACCATAGCAGCAAGTCCCATTCCTAGGTCCGGAGGGTTATCTAAATCTTGCGCGATTGCTTCTGGAGGTAATCCCGGGGAGAGTTTTACCGTGTTAACCTGCTGCGACGCCCCCTCAGGAGTGTGAAAATTACCTTGGGTATAGTCTGCTGCAATCGCGGGCTGTCCAGAAGTCAAAGGCTTCCCTGCAGGTGCTGGAACTTCCGGTACCTGCCCCTGGGAAGAGCAAGAGGCTACCGACGGTGCCTCTTTTGGCGAATGCGATCCCGCTGACGGAGCCGGTGCTTTCCTCCGCTTAGCCTTGACCTGACCCGAGGATTTTTTTCCTAAATCCGGGAGGGCTTCCAAAACCAGCGAGGCGGGATTTTGCGAAATTGACTGTCCGGCTTTCATCCACAGTCCAAAAGCCTGCTCTGCAAGTTTAGCTTTGCCAGTGAGCATTGCCGCCAAAGCCACCGTATCTACCAGTCGTTTTACCTGCCAGCGTGGTAGCTGCCCTGCCGCGAGCGCACTGCGTGCCTGCTCAATGCTGACGCGCAGATCCTGTAGACGGGGATCGTCAAGCTGAGGGGTTAGCTGTTCCGACATTTCCAGGCAGCGCTTCGCCACTTTCACTACCGTCAGTTTAGCCATGGCGCTTTGCCCCCTTTCGCAAACTTAAACACATCACCATTGAGGGGGTAACCAGCCAAGCGGCAACTCGCCCTGAATTTACCAGTCGAGCTGCTTTTCGAGCCTCGCGTCTACCCGGTTCCCGCTCCGTTTGCGGTATCTGCGAAAACCATTTTAGCAGGTGGGTAACTTCGCGATCTATCCCGCACATAATATGGGGAGCAACCAAAAGAGCACACTGGGGAGAGCGTAATTTCTTGCGAGTTTGGCGAGCTACTTCCTCGGTTAAGTAATCATCTACCCAGGCAAAACTGTTGTTTCCGGCAGCTGCCATAACTTTGGGAAACTTTGCCCGCGGATCCCCATTGGGACAGCGCACCCAAGGAAGGTTCTTCGGAATCCCTAGCAGCGGGGAAAGATGCTGATTTGCCCACTGGTTCCAGGAGGTCGCCCAGCGCACTTCGAAACATTTACCAAGCTCCCTCAGGCGTAGACCTAGCAAGCGCGAAAGTACCACGTTTACATTCAGGGAGTCATCAGGTTGCAAACGTAGCTGGTGGGCACTAAGAAATGGGTTCAGGATACGCCGGCCTGCTCTCCCCCACAGGTTTAAAGGACCATCTACGTCCAGGAACAAGACCGGCTGCTCGCATACCGCTTCGCCGTCTCCAGTATTTTCTGACAGCACAGTATTAGATTTTGAGGCAGCAGTCTCGTTAGCAGCATTGGTCATCTCGGGTCCTAACCCGGTCTGTTCCTCTGCTACCGCACGCACGCGCCCTCCTTAAACTCCTAACTCCACATTATAGCGAGATGATAAGCAAGGCAGGAGGCAGAGCAAAAGATTACGGGAAAGGAGTTACGCGCGAACTATTTACCGTTGAAGGTAAATTCCTTTTCCCCATCCTCGTTCTCGCGCACATCTACCACGATTTCGTGACCGGGCTCGATATCTCCGAAGAGAATTTTTTCGCTGAGGGCATCTTCGATATCGCGCTGGATAGTGCGCCGCAAAGGACGTGCCCCCAGCACCGGATCGAAACCGCGGGTAGCTAGTTCCTCACGAGCCGCATCGGTGAGCTTCAAGGTCATATCTTGTTCTTGAGTACGTTCTTGAAGTTTGGCGATCATCAAATCCACGATCTGGCGGATTTCTTCCATCCCCAACTGCGGGAATACGATCACTTCATCTACGCGGTTTAGGAACTCGGGACGGAACTGCTGTTTGAGTTCTTCCTGCACCCGATTCTTCATCCGCTGATAGGAGCCAACCTGGTCATTATCGACCTGGAACCCGGTCTGTACCCCTTTATTGATGTCACGAGTCCCCAGGTTAGTGGTCATGATGATCACAGTGTTCTTGAAATCAACCATCCGCCCTTGGGAATCAGTAAGCCGTCCATCCTCTAACACCTGCAAGAGGGTGTTAAAAATATCGGCGTGGGCTTTTTCGATCTCGTCAAAGAGCACCACTGAGAAGGGCTTGCGGCGTACCTTTTCGGTCAACTGCCCGCCCTCGTCATAGCCGACGTATCCGGGAGGTGCCCCAAACAGACGCGAAGAAGTGTGCTTTTCGCCGAACTCCGACATATCCAACTGGATTAGCGCCGATTCGTCGCCAAAAAGGAATTCTGCCAGGGCTTTGGCCAACTCAGTCTTACCGACCCCGGTAGGACCGGCAAAAATAAACGATCCACCGGGACGATTCGGGTCTTTAAGACCGGCGCGGGTCCTGCGAATAGATTTCGAAAGAGCATTGACCGCTTCGTTCTGACCGATGACCCGTTTATGGAGCTCATCTTCCATATGTAGCAGCTTGGCGCTTTCCTTCTCGGTCAGTTTGAACACCGGGATACCGGTAGACATCGCCAAGATTTCGGCGATGGAATCTTCATCTACAGTTCCAATCCGGTCGCCTTCCCCGGACTTCCACTCGGCCTCCAGCTTGGCGCGCTCTTCTCCAAGCTGCTTTTCTTCATCGCGCAATTTTGCGGCTTTCTCGAAGTCTTGGGCATCAATCGCGGCCTCTTTATCCCGACGTGCCTCATTGATTTTCTCGTCCATTTCCCGAATCTCGGGGGGAGCGGTCATCCGATGAATCCGCAGACGCGCCCCGGCCTCATCAATCAAATCGATTGCTTTGTCGGGCAGGTAGCGGTCCGAAATATAGCGGTCAGATAAAGAAGCAGCCGCCCGAATCGCATCATCGGTAATTATTACCCGGTGGTGCGCCTCGTAGCGGTCACGCAAACCGGTCAAGATTTTCACGGTATCTTCCACGCTGGGCTGTTCTACCTGCACCGGCTGAAAACGCCGCTCCAAAGCCGCATCTTTTTCAATATATTTGCGGTATTCCTCGGTGGTGGTGGCCCCGATAGTCTGCAGTTCCCCCCGTGCCAACATGGGCTTGAGGATGGAGGCGGCGTCAATCGCGCCCTCGGCAGCACCCGCCCCCACCAGGGTGTGGATCTCGTCGATGAACAAAATAATGTCCCCGCGGGTGCGGATTTCTTTCAAAACTTTCTTGAGGCGTTCCTCAAAGTCGCCGCGATAACGCGATCCCGCAATCAACGACCCCATATCTAAGGAGTAAATATGCTTGTCCTTGAGGGTTTCTGGGACATCTCCGCGCACAATTGCCTGCGCTAGCCCCTCTACTACCGCAGTTTTACCTACCCCGGGTTCCCCGATCAAGACCGGGTTGTTCTTGGTACGCCGCGAGAGGATCTGCATGACCCGTTCCATCTCGTTGACGCGCCCAATCACTGGATCTAGTTTGTTTTCCCTAGCCGCCTCGGACAGGTTGCGCCCGAACTGGTCTAGGATCGCCGAACCGGATTTTTGGGGCTTTTGTGAACCGGTGCCGACCCCCACGGTTTCTCCGCCCGCTTCGTTTTGCCCCGCTCCCGGGTAACCCGAGAGTAGATGGATCACGTTTTGTCGAATACTTCCCAGGTCAGCGCCCAGGTTGGTGAGCACCTGGTTGGCTACGCCTTCGCCCTCGCGAATCAGGCCTAACAGGATATGTTCGGTGCCGATATAGTTGTGCCCCAGCTGTAGAGCTTCCCGCATCGATAGTTCCAGGACTTTCTTGGCACGCGGAGTAAAGGGGATGTGGTCTTTCGAATCGTTCTCGCCCTTGCCGATGATCTCAATGACTTGGTTCCGCACACCCTCGAGGGAAATGTTGGCCATTTCCAAGGCTTTAGCGGCTACACCTTCGCCCTCGCGAATCAGGCCCAATAGGATATGTTCAGTACCAATATAGTTATGCTCCAGGCTGCGCGCCTCGTCTTGCGCCAGCACCACTACCCGGCGCGCCCGATCTGTAAAGCGTTCGAACATTTTACTCCTTGACCTTTAGGGAGATTCTTTCGGTTAGGGATTTAACTCCACTATGTACATTATTAGGTTTTTGCCCTCCCGCTCACCTGGTTTCACTACCGGCTAAGGCTATTTTTCCAGAGGACGAGGCCGGCGGGTTTGGAGGGAACACTAAGGTAAATTTTCAAGGATGCAGGTAACGGAAATCTATGGCAGCAATTGCAGGGATTTCACCCGGATAAATCTAGATATAGCACGCCAAAGTTGCTGCCAATAGCAACGCGACTGAAAGTAGTGTTACCAGTATATTTCCTAGTATTTGGGTACGTTTAACGGCGGTGGTGGCACGCTGACGATCAACAATATCCGGGATAGTTTGTGTTAATTGCTTGCGTCCCCTCCTGCCGGAGATCACGGCCACCAGATGTAGCGCCCAACCGATTATCACGCCCACCAGGGCTCCCCCTAGATGTCCTTGCCAGGAAACATTGGGAATCACGAATCCGATCAGCAAGTTGATAATCAACAAGCCTCCTAAAGCGCTGGAGGAGGCATGCAGGTTACGAGTGTAGACAAATACGCCTGCACACAGCCCTAGTACCGCTCCGGAGGCACCTACTACCGCTTGCTGCTGCCCGGTGATTAGCGCCCACACCAAAGTGCCAAGGGATCCTCCCCAAGCAGACAGTAGGTAGATCAGCAGAATCTGGTAGCTGCTCATCACGCGGCGGGCGAGCTCACCCAGGATGTACAAGAACGCCATATTGGACGCTAGATGCAAGATCCCGCCATGCAAGAAGGCGGCCGTCAGGAAGCGCCAAGGCTCAGTAAATCCCAAGCCGGGATAAAACAGAAATTGTTCTACCAGGCTGGGAGCTAGCCATGACGCCACATAAACAATCCCGCAAGCAATGATCAGGACGTTTATTACATTGACACGATTGTTCTGGTTCGGCATTGCTATAAAAGTTAAATTTGTCCGCCACCGAAGTGGCGGACAAATAAAAAGTTACTCGCTGATTTCGATGGATTCGATGGTGATGTCCTCGAGCGGACGATCGCGCCCATCGGTGCTCACCGCAGCGATCGCGTCGACTACGTCGCGGGAAGCCTGGTCAGTGACTTTTCCAAAGACGGTGTGTTTGCCGTTTAGCCACTGGGTAGGCACCTGGGTGATAAAGAATTGGGATCCGTTGGTTCCGGGTCCGGCGTTCGCCATTCCCAGCACATAGGGTTCATCGAAGGTCAGTTCCGGTACGATCTCATCCCCGAAACGGTAGCCGGGGCCACCGGTACCTGTCCCCAGGGGATCACCGGTCTGGATCATGAAACCTTGGATTACGCGGTGAAAAATTACCCCGTTATAGAGGGGTTCATTAGATTTCAGCCCGGTGGCAGGGTTTTGCCATTCGCGCTCCCCGGTGGCCAGTCCCTTGAAGTTGTTTACCGTGATCGGAGTTTTATCCGGGAATAGTTCGACTTTGATGTCGCCTTTTGAAGTGTGAATTGTTGCTTCCATAGCCTTTATCCTTTCATGAAAGCCGAAATTCTGATACTTGACCCTATCTCAATCTAGCGAAATCCGCTGGCTTATTCTTCCCCCAACCTGACCGCTAACGTCTAAACTAATAGAGTACAAGTTGTCGTTGCCGAAGCGGGGGCGCCTCGGTACGCCTAAGTTAAAGGAGCTAACATGAAGACATGCTGCCCGTATAAGCTGTTTAAGCAGGCCCGGAGCCTGGCAGATCAAGGCAAAGATATGGTTATTGAGGGCGCTCAAGATCTGCAGGATAAAGTTAGCAGTGAACTAGTGCCGAGTGTGGAACACGCGGTAGATAATATGCGAGACCAGTTCCACGAGGTTAAAAAGCATTCTGAGAAGTCTTTGAAGGAGGCGGCTAAACAAGTGAAGAAGCAATCAGCAGAAGCATTCGGCAAACCGGAGCCCAAGCGGGGACGCAAGGGCCTACTGTTCTTGGTATTAGCGGCTTTGGCTGGCGGAGTCGGGTACCTACTGTACCGTCGTTCCCAGCCGGTCGATGATCCGTGGGCGGAAGAGTATTGGGAGGACGTCGAGGTCACCGAGTTCGATCCGCAGGAAGCTGCCGAGAAAGCTCAAGACAAGGCGAAAGAGGTTGCGCAGGATGTAGCCGAAAAGGCCGATGAAGCCGTAGACGCCGTGAAAGACAAACTAGATAAATAGTTTTCGAAGTCTTATAGACAATGCCCTCCCTGCAAAAAGCAGGGAGGGCATTTTTCTGCAACTTTCGCGCTGTAACCAGGTGACCCCTGGCACGGATCTAGCTAGGTAAAAGTAACTCGGGGCCGGAAGTTTTACTTCCGGCCCCGAGATCCTTCTAGTTATTTAGTTATGTCTATTTCCTAGTCCTCTAGTTCGTCTCGCTGGTAGCGGCGGATTACCACTAATCCGATTCCCGCAACCATTACTAGAACACCGGTCATTGCCATGATTCCGGTAGTGGAGCCGGTCTTAGCTAAGATCGTGCGCACCACTTTCGGGAACTCGGGTGGAGTTACCGGAGTCGGAGGCGGTGTTCCCGGAGTATTCGGAGTCTTAGGAGTTTCGGGCGGCGTTCCCGGAGTGGGGTTATCCCCGCTAACGGTTTGTGCCACATCATTAATATCACGGTGGAAGGCAACCTTCTTTGCACCGGGGCTGGGCTGACCGTCCTTAATATCCGTGGTCTTGTAGAGATCCTCGAATACTACGTATTGGCGATTAGCCTGGATAGCTTCACCCTTAACCGTGAAGTAGACTTTCGCCTCTCCACTGGTTTGACCTTCCGCTACGTGGAAGGAGCCACGTTCAGCTTTCGCTCCGTCCTGCTGTTTTCCATCCTTGTCCAGGTAGGTGAGCGGTGCACTGGTCTCCTTGTCCATCAGGGTCCCGGTGATGGTGTATTCGCCGGGCTCCAGGTCCTTCCACTGGACCGTATCTTCGACTACTGCATCTTGACCCGGGGTCAACAGTTTCTTACCGAAGTTAACGTCCTGGGTATTGTCTTTGAAGGTAGTGCGATTCTTAGCAACCGTGGCGATCTCCGGATTCTTTTCTTCCGGTGAGGCCGGCGGGGTTACCACCCGAACCGTCTGGTCGGCATCCTCAAAGTTGGCGTGGTCCACTACCGGGGTAGCTTTACCCACTACTTTGCCATCTTTAACATCAGATGCCTTGTATACATGTTCAAAGACTACCCAGCTGGAGTTGGTAGAGATATTCTCTGCCGGCACAGTGAATAGTGCATTGATGGTTCCAGTCTTTTCGCCCTTCTTGACTTCGAAGTCGACCGCCGGGGTGTTCGCCCCTACGACTGGCTTGCCGGTCAGTTTATCCATCAAGTTACCGATCATGGTGTACTTGCCAGGAGCGAGGTTCTTCCAGGTGGCAACGTCTTGAACTTGGGCGGGTTCGCCCTTCTTAACGTTCACTACCTTGTCTTGGTCAGCGTTGTCACGCGCCACCGTACCCAACTCGGGGAAGTCCTTACTGTAGATATTCTTAATGGTGACCCGGATTTCCGGAACCTCCTTAGTATCTACATCCGGCACCGTGAATTGAGCGGTTTGGTTGTTAACCTTCGAAACTGCCATCTCCGGATTCGAGGAGGTGAAGTTAATGGTGTCCGGGAGAATCCCGTCCGGGTTCGCTTCGTCGTTCAGCATCTCGGTTAAGGTACATACCGTTCCCACTTGTAGCTGCTTGTCGGCGGGCAACCCCGCGGACACGCCCGCGGGTATCTCGAAGGTGAACGTTCCTCCGAAGTCCTTGTCACAGCTGATGGTGAACTTGAACTTACGATCCTTATCCGGAAGCTGTCCATCGAGCACCTTCTCGGTTACCTTGGTGAAGGTAATAATCGGCGGACCTTTCGGAGTTTCAACCACTCGCACGGTTTGGTTAATGGCGTTTAGATCCAGTTCGGATACTACCGGTTTCGCATACTGCGCGGGATGCCCTGTCTGGGAGTCAACATCCGTCGCGCGGTAGATGCGTTCGAACACTACAAACTGTGCGCCCGCACTCGAGGTAGCCGTCGCCGGTACCTGAATCTTAGTGGTGAGACTACCGGCGGTTTCGCCGTTAATTACGGTGAAGGGAACCGCCTTAGTGGTCGCCCCGGTAACCGGGTTACCCTTGGTGTCAACCAGTTCACTGAGTGCTTGATAGTTACCAGCGGGCAGGTTCTTCCAGTTGACGGTATCGGTTATGACCGCAGCCTTACCTTTTTGGATTTCCTTTTCATTTGCTCCATCGGTGGTGGCAGTGGTGCTTACCGAGGGTGGCTCGGTAACGGACACGGTCTGCGCATCATCGCTGGGGTCATTGTGGGAAACCACAGTGGAAGTGTTCGGTTTGGGCTTGATGCCATCAGTATCTTCGTAGTTGTAGAGGTATTCGTAAACTACGTACTTTCCGGCCTGACTGATTGCCCCCGCAGGCACATTGAACTTCATGGTGGTGCTGCCCGCCAAGGAGTTATCCTTGTTGATTTCTAGTACCACGGGTTCGTTGGTAACTCCCGCTGTCGGAACAGCATTGTTATCCGTGATGTGCATGAGGGTACCGGTCAACAGGTATTTACCTACCGGCAGGTTCTTCCAAGTGACAGTATCGGTTACCGTGGTGGCAGTTCCTGCCTGCACGCTGGAGGTACCGTTATCGGTTACCGCCCGGGTTTGCAGTTCCGGTTTACCCATCTTGTTGTAGGTGTTGGTCACGTTTACCAGCACTTCGGGCACCTGATCGGTGACCGCCGGCACGGTGAAGTGAGCCGCACCCGCCGTGGAGTCTTGCTGCACAGTGAAACCGGGGGTTCCGCTGGTTAGTGAGACCGAGGGGGTCACTTGCTGCTCAATGGCGTTACGCAAATCCTCGTTAATCGAGCATACGTAGCCACTACGCAAACCGGTGATTTCGGTAGCTGCATTCGGACGTACCTTCAAGGTGGTATTACTCTGGGCTTTTCCGTCCTTATCGTGACAGTTCACGGTGAAGTAGTAAGCGCGGTTATCAGGTACTTCCATACCTGAAGCCACAACTTTCTTCATAATCTTGACCTTGGCGGCCGGAGCCGGCGGAGGTGTAATCGCTTCCACTGTCTGGTCCGCATCGGTGATTACCGCATGCTCTACCACTGGGGTGGCGCCATTGTTCGGGGTTACTCCGTTTACATCACCTGCGCGGTAGACGTATTCGTAAACCACGTAATGGTTACCCGATTTGAGCGATTCCCCGCTGACGGTGAACTTGTTATCCAGTTTCCCGTTCTTTTCGCCTTCTTTCACGGTGAAGGGTAGCGGAGCGGAAGTGTAGGAGGTAACCGCTTTCCTGGTTTCCTTATCCATCAATTTTCCGATTACTACATAGTCACCGGGCAGTAGGTTAGCCCAGGAAACTTCGTCCACGATTGTGGCAGAGGTTCCGGCGTAAACCTGGTTAGCCTGCTTGCTTTGGCCGTACATACCCTTGGTGCCGTTGGCATCCTTAGCGGAGGTTGCCACCATCGGCTTTGCCGGTGCCGGGTAGGTGTTGGTCGCGGTAAAGACCACGTTTACTTCAGTAAGCTCTTCCTTCGGCATGCTGAAGGTAGCCGTATTTTCAGAAGTAGCCAGACCGATCTTACTGGAGTTAGTGCTGAAAGCTACCTGTGAGGGGGTAATCCCCGCCACTTTGGCAGCTGCACGATCCTCCGTAAGGGTACAGTTGGCTCCCTGAACATAGGGTAGCCTGATCGGCGACCCGGCGGTTACCTTGAAGGTCTTTTGTTGCGACCTGCCATCAATCGGGCTGGAGCACTTCAGCGTGAAGGCAAATTCCTTGGTGGAGGGAACCTCTAGTCCTTCACTCTTAACTACCTTTTCCAAGGTGAGCTTAGGTTCTACTGGGCTTTGTGGTTCCTCACCTACGCTTACGGTCTGAGCTTCGTCATTAATATCCGAGTGCTCAACTACCGAAGTCTTTCCGTCCTTAACGTTGCCGTCTCCATCTACATCGCCTTGGCGGTAGATCTTCTCGAAGGCCACGAACTGCGAGTTGGATTTAACCTGATCTGCTGGCACTTCGAAAGTCATTTCCTGGGTGCCTTGCAACTCTCCACTAGCGACCGAGAACTTCACCACCTGCGCATGAACGTTCGGTACTGCTTGCTTGGTTGACTTATCCATTAGCGTGCCAACCAGCACGTAGTTACCGGCGGGCAGTTTTGCCCACTGTACGCGATCGAGTACTTTAGCCGGGGTCTTGGCGTCAAATACCTTGGTACCAATCGAGTTGGTGGCGGTAGTTGCCGCCCGTGGCCCCTCGTTTACTGTCTGATTTTCATCTTTGGGATCTTCGTGCTTGGTGATCACGGTGCCGTCCCCGGGGGTATTCGGCTGCCCCGGATGCAGGTATTCGAAGGCCACCAGTTTCGAGTTATTGCGGATTTGTGCCACGGTCACATTGAAGGTCATCCTGGCTTCGCCGGATTGCAGGGTTCCTGCAGTACCGGGAACGGTAAATGCCTGCGAGGTGGGGCTGACACCAATCGGGTTACCGGCACCATCAACTAGTTTCCCGGTCAGGTGATAGGTTTTACCCGCTTCCAGGTTGTGGTATTTCACGGTGTCAACCAAGGTAACCAGATCCGAGTCGGCTTTACCCGCAGTGTTAATCTGCTTATTTCCGTTCGTGTCGGTTAGTACCGTCGCAATCCAGGGGTTAACCTGTTTGGTCTGGTTTTTATCCTTCGGATCTTCGTGCTTGGTAACTGGCTCGTATCCGCCATCAACTTTCAGATCTAGCTGCTCGAACGCTACTAGCGTCGAGTATTTAGCAACATCAGCCTGGGTAAGGGTGAACGGCAGTTCTACTATCCCACTGGCGGTGGTAATGGTTACTTCCTGTTCAGCTTTGATTCCGGTGCGGGTGACAGCGGTCTTGTCCGCGTTTGGCATAACCAGTTCACCGGAGAACTTGTAGGTCTTACCGACCTGCAGGTTCCAGTAACTGATCTTATCGGTGAGCGTATAGGTCTTATTCGCACCTGCTACCAGATCGACGTTACCGTTTCGCCCTTCGCCTTTCAGCTCCGTGGCAATCCGCGGCTTATCGGGAGTCTGGTATTCATTGGCGGCCTGCACTGCTACCGGGGTCTTGACATCAGCACCGATAGTGATGATTACGCTTTGCCCGGAGGCCGGGCCTACGCCTGCGCCCTTGCCGTCAACTGTCCAACTTACAGTCTGAGCGTTGGTTCCTTTGGGTAGTACTTGCTGCTCGGTTACGGTGCAGACGGTGCCTGCGCGGAACTGTGCGGGAGCCACTACCGGATCGCCGCCCGGCTTGACGTTGGGGATGTTACCGTGAGTACCGTCGGTGCAGTTGTAGGTAAAGTTGTAGCTGGTGGGAGTAGTTACCTTGTCGGCGGTTTCCCCTGCTACTTTCACCGAGGTCTTCTGTACAGAGAAGGTACCCTTTTGTTCAATCTGCTGGTAGCTGTTAGTGGCAGTTACCA
>CAMYAU010000007.1 GCA_947253735.1 uncultured Varibaculum sp.
CGCGAAGCAAGAAACATATACTACCGGTAAAGCGTATACCGTTGACGAATACGAAAAACGGTTTATGGAATACTATGACTCGGTAACTCCGGAGGGTGCAAAGAAGAATCTGGAGGCAGCGCAGGCGAAGCTGGCAGACTTGCAGGCTAAGGCTAAAGCTGCAGAAGAAAAAGTCACTAGTGTCGAAAAGGATGTAGCCTCCGCTCAGGCCGAAACCCAGACGAAGGACGCGGCTTGGCAAAGTGCACTACACAAAGAAGCTGACGCCGCTGCGGCTATCGAAACTGCCAGACAAAAGGTTGCGGACGCGGAAAACCAAAAGACGGCAGCTGAGGGAGAGGCAAGAGAAAAAGAGCAGGCACTGCAGGCAGCTACAGCCGCTGCTACTGTTGCTCAGGACGCCCTCACGAAAGCAAATACCGAGGCAGATGTCGCGCAGAAAGCTCTAGAGACAGCGCAGCAGCAGGTCAATAAAAAAGAAGCCATACAAGCTGAAAAAAAGCAGGCTCTAGACGGGCTCACAGCTGGTGGCGCTTTGGCGGCGGCACAAAAGGAGCTAACGCAAGCTCAACAGGAACTAGCTGCAGCGAAAGAGAAAGTCCAAGCAGCTGTCGCCCAGCTGCAAAAGGTGACCCAGGAGCAGCAGCTAGCGGAGCAAGCTAAAACGGCAGCAGATAAAGATCAGGAGGAGGCGACAACTGAAAACCAGCAGGCAGCGGAGGCAGTCAACAAAGCTGAAAATGAGCGTGCGGTCGCGCAAGCGGAACTAAATCCGCTAGCTGAACAGCAGATAGCTCATGATCAGCTGGTAGCTAAGGCAGAAAAGGCAGCTCAAGACCTACAGCAGGCGAAAGCTGCCGCTGACAAAGCAAATAAAGACCTGGAAGTAGTAACCAAAGTTGCCGCCGACCTGCAAAATGAGAAAGAAAGTAAGCAAGCGCTCGCGGATAAACTAGCGGCTATTAATGGTGAGCAGGCCTTGGAAAAAGGTATGCCCGCTGGTGACAGCGACCTAGATAATCTGGGATTGCCCGCCCTCTTTAATGCCTATCCCAGTACCGTCGCTGCTGCTCAAAAGGCGCAAAAGGAAGCAGAAGATTTAGCTAGAGTGGCCGAAGCAGCAAAGGCTCTCCAGAAGCAGGCCGCCGCGGCTAATCAGCAAGCCCAAGCCAAACTGGCGATGGCTCAGGCAGAATACGGTTTATACCATCAAGTGCAAGCAGCCGCGTCCGCCAACCAAGCAACTTCTTTTGCGCCTGGTGAAACAATACAGGTGCATTTCACGGGATTCAGCCCCGGAAGTAGGAACCGGGTAATAATGCACTCAACCGTGGTTGACCTTGGGGTTCATGAGGCGATAGGAAAAGGAGAGTTTATCGTTCCCGTGAGGATCCCAGATGAACTGGGTACCCACACCATAACCGCCACCAACGAATGGGGCGAGAGCGCTAGCTTCAAATTCCAAGTAGGAGAGAAACCCTCAACGAATACGGCAGGAAAATCAAAGGCTAAAGTCAGCAGGCAAGTAGCAAGCGAACAAATGCCCGTGACCGGGGTGTCTGTGAGCTCCCTCTTGGCGCTGAACTCCCTAGCAGTAATCACCGGAGTGGGACTGGTGGCCGCTAGCCGCCGCCGCTCCCAAGAGGTCTAGGAAGCCAAACCTCCCTAAGTAATTTAAGGTTGTCCCCGGGCTTATTAAGCCCGGGGACAACCTTTACTCAATTAACAAACCGGAAAATAGGTAGCTAAAAAATGAGAGATAAAAATAGTTTAAATTAAGAACCTATTTGAGTAGCCAGGTAGCCGCGGCTTCTTTATCTATGATGTTTCCGAAGTAGGAAATGCTAGCAGCATCAGGTTTGACCGCAACAAACCCCGTCACTGTTCCGGCGGCTTTTAAGGTTCCACTGCTCAGCGGTTCTTCATCTAGGAAAGGAATTTCTGTATTTTCCATATTTCCGAAATCCGATGTTTGCTTCCAATCAAACTGGTTGTAATCTACCGGTTCAGAGCCGGTATTTTTGTAGGTAACTGTAACAAGAAGATACTTTTTATCAGCCTGATCAGTCTTTTCCGCTTTGGAATCTACTGATACCTGTAAACCATTGTCCAAAGTAACCGCTTTCCCGATGGCAAGCTTGCTGTTATCTGCCTTCTGTTCATCTTTCTTGGAATCACCGGCATCAGCTTTTTGACTCGTGCTAACAACCTTGGAACCGGAATCCAACTCTTTCGAGACATCATCAAGAGCTTTTGCGAACACCCACTGCGTGAAAAGAACAATTACAATGGCTACAACGTTAATTACTACTGCAGTAATCGTTAAACCTTTTCCGCCCGCTTTACCCTTGCGGATAGACAGGATAGCGATGATTCCTAGGACGAGACCGACAAGAGCTAATTGGAATGAGAAGTTATTGAGAATCGGAATCCAGGAACCGATTATTGCAATAATTCCAAGCACCAGAGCAACGATTGCTAATCCTGAGGCTTTCGTGGGAACGGGAGAGGGCTGAGTATTTTGCCCTTGAATATCGGGTGGCGTTTGAGGCTGAATATCAGACATGATTACGTACTTTCTCTGATTTACGATGTTGAAACAGTTTGCAGAAAATAACCTGAAAGGCAAAATCTACAAGTTTGTATCTAAACGACGGGGAGGTACTGGTTTTCTTTTGTAATTTCATGTAAGCAAAACTCTGGAACAACCCCCATACCCCAAGTACAATGCGATTCTCTCGGGGGAGGGTGAATCTGTCAAGTACATTTGCCCTCATTCAAGGCATTAGGAAAAGATCTGTTGACTCGTTAATTCGGTTTAGCTGGGAGTAAAACCCCAATTTATCGGCGGAGATGGAGGGATTCGAACCCTCGAGGGGCTATCCACCCCAACTCCCTTAGCAGGGGAGCGCACTAGGCCACTATGCGACATCTCCAATGTCAAAGCACCCCCATAGTTTAACGGACAGCAAGGTTAGCGGCAAAAACTATTCGCGTGCATCCGATCACTAGTCCCTTCGACTCACAGCTGTTAATGGCTTCAAAGTAGTCCGATGCTAACTGGCAAAACCGTAATTTATGTTGACTCTAGTCGCCGTAGCCTCTTTTCCAGGGTTTAAGACCCCCAGTAGTTAAAAAACCGAAATGCCTAACATGATGAACATGCATCGTTACATCCAACCGCCTGACCAGCAACCGCCCAGGGAGCCACAAAACGGAGCTTCCCCAAAGCGGTCAGCCATAAAACAAGCGGCACGGCTAACTGGCCCGGTGGGTATGGGGTACCTGCCGCTGGGAATCGCATTCGGGGTATTCGCAGTCACCCAAGGGTTCCCCATTTGGCTGACCATTTTGTCGGCTGCCATTATTTATGCGGGCTCGATGGAGTTCACCGCGGTCTCCCTCATCCTAGGCGGGATTGACTTCTTTCAAATCGCCCTCACCACCCTGTTCGTAAACTTTCGTCATGTGTTTTACGGACTGAGTTTCCCGCTGTGCAAAATAAAATCTGCGCCCGCCCGCTTATATGCGATCCACTCGCTCACTGACGAAGCCTACGCCCTAAATGCTTCCCACCTGGCGGATAAGTGTCTAACCGGCCCGGTCGTCCTCTCTATCAATCTGCTCTGCCACCTGTACTGGGTAATTGGGGTAACCGTGGGTGCTCTCGTGGGGAAAGCCTTACCCTTTGATACTGATTTCCTGGGATTCGCCCTACCCGCCCTATTCGTAACTCTGGCAATAGATGCATATCGGCAAAGTGACTATCCGCTGCTTGGCTTAGCTGCTCTAGCCTGCGGTTTAATCGGCGCCATCTGGTGCGGAAAATATATGCTCATCACCGCACTTTCGCTTTTCACCCTGGTAGTTTTGCTGCATTGCGCCTGGGTAATGCGCCGCCGTTCTTCTGGGAAAGGGGGAGCCTAAAGTGAGTCCTGTAATCTACCCCTACGCTCTAGGGGCTATCGTTGTGATCTGGGCAGTGACCTACGTTTTGCGCGCTTTCCCCTTTGTGGCGCTGCGCGGAAAAGAAGAATCACAGCTGGTACATCTAGTAGCTACCAGTATGCCGCTGGGAGTAATGGTGATCCTGGTGGTGTTTTCACTGATGGGTATGGATTTTCATTCGCCCTCCTCCTGGGTGCCGGCAGCTGGCGGTATCCTACTTACCACGCTTATCCACTGGAAATGGGCAAATGCGATGCTCTCTATCGTGGCTGGGGTAGCTGCTTACTGGGCGCTAGGGATGTTACTTGCATGAGGGCACGGCACAGTTAACGCACCGCAGTGAGCTCCTTTAAAATCGCCTGTAGTTGGCATCACTACGCTTTTAGCGTGGAAAGCTGCGGTCGGTAACTTGAGGGGACTAGGCTGAAAATGTCTTGGGATTTAGATCGTAAAGTTTGAGGAGGAAGAATTGTCGCGCACATTTACCTCCTTCAAATACCACAATTACCGACTCTGGTGGATGTCCAATATTTTTGCCTCCACCGGAGTGTGGATGCAGCGAGTCGCCCAAGACTGGGTAGTGCTGATGGTACTCACCGACCAGTCAGGCTTCGCCGTTGGAGTGGTCACCGCGCTCCAATTCCTGCCTCAATTGTTACTATCTATACCGGCGGGGATGCTGGCAGACCGCTTTAATCGGCGCCATATCATCCAGATATGTCAATGCATAGTTGCCCTGTGTGGACTGATAACCGGGATTCTACTGCTGAGTGGAGTGGCCGCGCTCTGGCAAATCTACGTATTTGCCCTGGTGACTGGGGTTGCAGATTGTCTAACTTCCCCGGCGCGGCAAGCCTTCGTGTCCGAACTGGTCACCGCAGAGGACCTTCCGAATGCAGTGGGACTCAACTCGACTGCCTTTAACTCGGCACGCCTGATTGGCCCGGGTCTCGCCGGGTTCATGATTGCCGGAATTGGTCCGGGGTGGGTTTTTATCGCCAACTGTGTGCTGTTTATCGTGCCAGTTCTGGGATTAACGCTCATGGACACCACCAAGCTTTTTAGCCGGGAAAAAACCACCCACACTCAGGGAATGATGCGGGAGGGGCTGCGTTACGTGCAAAATCGTACCGATATCAAAGCCATCATCGCGATTCTCACGGTAGTGGGAGCCTTGGGGATGAATTTCCAGCTCACTCAAGCGGTAATGGCCACCCGAGTATTCGACAAAGGTGCAGGTGAATACGGGTTATTAGGGTCGATTATGGCGATCGGGGCCCTGGCAGGAGCCCTACAAGCTGCCCGGCGTCGCCAGCCTAGAGTATTTACCGTGGTGGTCTCGGCCGTCCTCTTCGGAATTTTGGAGGGCGCACTCGCGCTCGCTCCCACCTACGAAATCTTTGCGCTATTGCTAATTCCCACCGGATTTGTGATGCTAAACCTGCTCACCAGTGCTAACGCCACGATTCAAGTTTCTACCGAGGAAGAAATCCGCGGACGAGTACTCTCTATCTATTTCCTGTTCTTCCTGGGAACCACCCCGATTGGGGCTCCGATAATCGGCTGGGTAGCCGAACATTGGGGACCGCGGTGGTCGCTTGGAGTAGGCGCCCTCGCTTCGCTGCTGATTTCCCTAATAGTTGGACTTTGGCTGTGGCGGCATTGGAAAGTAGATATCACTGTCCGTGCCTCTCGTCCCTTCCTAAGTATTGAAGGGCCACGCGAACGCGCGATGCGACGCCGCACCGAACGCGCGGAGCGCCAGCGGATTATGGATAACCAGTCCCGCGATACCGGAACCTAGGGCAGATAGCGCGAGTCTCGTCCTCGTGAACCCAATGTTTAGGCAGTTTTAAGGATGGGGAGGGGTAGAACCCAGCCGGAACAGTGCCCCCGAGACGATTCGAACGTCCGACACCCGCTTTAGGAGAGCGGTGCTCTATCCCCTGAGCTACGAGGGCGCAAGGCGGCCGTCAGCGCCTCAGCCAGTCTAGGATAACACTGGTTAGGCGGGCTCAAAACTGGCGTCAGGTTTAATGAGAGAAAAACGCTACGTGATAAATGTCGTTTTCATGATCTTAGGGCATGGCAACCAGGGAAAACCCCCACTTTCGCGTATGGTGGCATCGTGAGCTTTAACCCGGAAACAGAGAAGACCCCAGAGGAAAACGTCAATAGTGAGGTCGCGGTGGAAGAAGCCGCCCCTCGGGGACGTAAACAGCTGGTAGAAGAGATGCTATCGCACTGGAATGCCAGTTTGGAGCATACGATCGCCGAGGAGACCTCCTCCGGATACCTGGAACTGTCTGCCGCCCACCCCGGTGGTTTGGCGCAGCTATATGGAGGACGTCCGACTCGCTTGTCTAATCTGGTGCGGGAACCACGAGCCCTGTCCTATTGCCGGATTAAGGCGCGCGAAGTACTCGCTGCCTCGCGTGATCGGGAATCCCGTTACGGTAGTGCACCGGTTTATCTGGCGATTGGGACCGCCTCTTGGCGGCAAGGGGGTTCTTTGGGGGCGGCGTGGGATCGTGCCGCCGACAAAGCCGCGTCCTCAACCACGAAAATGTCGGCCACCGCTGCCAGCGGCCTAAATATAGAAAATAATCGCTCTAACAACGAAGATGTCCCTGAAGAAGCTGTTGTCGATAGCGGGGTCTACGATATTGAACAAGTCCGCGCTAGCGAGCCGCGCACTATCACTGGGCCGGCACTGCTATGCCCGGTGGAACTATCTTTAACCGCTGATGAGGATGTGCTGATCACCTTAGATAACGCGGTGGAGTTGTGGCCCCCGCTGGAAGCAGCGCTGCGAGAAAAAGGCGAACAGGCAGAAATTGTTTCCATTCTGCAAAGTCTGCAAGCAGAGGTAGCCTTCAGCCCCACCAATGCCTTGCACGAGTTGCGACGTTTAGGGTTGCGTCACCTGTTGGGATTTGACCTGTACGACTCGCTAACTGTGGGACAATACCTGCATCCGTTATCCAATCTGGTCAAAGACTTTGCGCTCAACCAAGATTTATTAGAACAATCCGAGGTTACTGCGGCGCTTTGCGGAGATATAGAGGCCGCGGGCGCAGTGCTATCCGCCCTGCCGGAACCGGTATTGACCGATCGGGATCCCTTGGCGGAACACGGGGTAGGCGATCTTGATCCCGCCCAACATAATATCCTTGATGCGGTAGCCTCCGGCGCAAACCTGCTGCTAGATGCGCCGCCAGAATCAGAAAAGACCTCCACGGTGGCCGCAATATTAGCTGATGCCGCCAGCGCGGGGCGCACTATCGCCTATGTGCCGGGGGCGCGGCGTCGTCTCCAACAGGTGTTGGGATATTTGAATCGCTTGGGGCTAGAGAGCCTCACTCTGGATTTATCTAACCGCAGCCGCTGGCGCGATATTGTACCGGCCAAGTTGCTGGAATCCCTGAATATTCCCATTGAATCACTGGATCCTGCGAGAGATGATGCCATCTTGAAGATGCGTCACGAACTGACCCAAGTGCGCTCCCAACTGGGCGGGTATATGGAACAGTTGCATCGCAAACGCGATCCTTGGCAGGTGTCTGCCTACGATGCCTTACAGGTGTTAGCTGATTTAACCTCTATGAAGCCCGGGCCACGCACCAAAGTACGTTTCGACCTGGAAACTTTGCATCGTATCGCTTCCGACGGGGCTAAACGGGCCCAAGAATTGCTTGCACAAGCAGAAAAAGAAGGGATTTTCTCGCAAACGCGGGCAACTAACCCTTGGCATTCGGTAGTGATTTCTTCCCCTGAAATGGTTGACACGGCAGTCGATGGGGTCAGCCAACTCGCGGGACGTACATTACCGCAGGTGCGCGCGGATATTGATCGTGCTCAAAAGGAAACCGGTTTACGGAGAGCCGTGGACTTGAACCAGTGGCATGACCAGTTGCGGATGCTAGATGGTCTGCGCGAAGCCATGGACGTGTTCAAGCCTCAGATTTTCGAACGCTCGGCTGCCGACATGGTGATCGCTACCGCTACCAAGAAATGGCGTAAAGAACGCGCCCTCAATATGAAAGAATCCCAGCGGCGTCGCCTGATAAAACAGGCCAAAGACATGGTGCGTCCCGGTCGCAAAGTCGAAGATCTGCATCGGGAACTAATCCGGGTACAGCAGCAACGTCGTATCTGGCGTGAATATTCTCCCGGTGGAGGCTGGCCGGTGCTTCCGGGACGCCTGGATCAAATGCAAAAGGCAGAGGAAGCGCTGCGTACCCATATCAACCGCTTACAGCCATTCTTTTCTACTGGTTTCGGTGATTTAACTCGGATGCCTCTAGATGAGCTAGCCAGCTTGATGGATAGCCTGTCGAAAGATGAAAAAGGTGCCGAGCGTCTGCCGCAGCGAGTCTCGATCCTGAAAGAACTACATGATTTAGGTCTCGATGAACTAGTTAACGACCTGCGGGAACGGCGAGTGCCGGTCGAACTTTTGCGCACAGAACTAGATCTTGCCTGGTGGGCATCAGCATTGGCTGAAATGTTGCGTCTTGATGACCGCTTGGCGCATTTTGATGGCGAACGCCTCAGTGAGCTATCGGCACGGCTGCGTGAACTGGATCTGGCACAAGTAAATTCGCTTTCCGGGCAAGTGTTGCGGCAAGTTCGTCAGCAGCTAGCAAAACTGGTGGATTCTCAGTCTGAAACCATCTCCGACCTGGAGCAAGTGCTAAAGGATGCTCGCAGTGATCTGCCGGATATTATCGGACAGTTCCCGATCGTGGAGAGACTTCGTCCTATCCGGGCAATCCCACCGGTTCTGGTACCGCAGGTACTAGGTAATGATCACCCCGTGGATTTGCTGGTATTGGACGGGGTAGAAAACACCGACCTGGCGGAGGTAATCCCCGCGATTGCGCGAGCAGAACAAGTAATCGTGGTTGGCGATGTTCGCCGCAGTGAACAGGGAACCGTGTCCGAATTTGCGGGGATATTCCCGCAGCTAACGGCACCCCCTACCCGTTCGCGGGTAAATGAATGGGTAGCCTCGTTCTTGGCAGAACACGACTATGGCCGGGATGTGATGCCGGTTACGGTGCCGCGCCCCTCCCGTCCGGTCACTTTGACCGTAGTCGACGGTCGGGGAATGCCTGCTCCGGGAGCTCAATGCGTTGAAACCTCCCCTCAAGAGATCGACGAGGTAGTGCGGCAAGTCTGTATGCACGCTAAGTCCCAAAGTAAAGAGTCTTTGGGGGTGGTAGCTTTAACCGTTAAACATGCGCGGAGAATCAGCGCCGCGATTATGAGCGAAGTTGCCCGCAACCCACAGCTCGATGAATTTTTGGGTAGTAACCCTGAAGAACCCTTCGTGATTGTGGATGCCGCTGGCGCCGCTGGTCTGCGTCGAGACCATGTGATTTTATCGGTAGGGTTCGCCAAGACTCCGCACGGCCAGGTATTACATGATTTCGGAGTGATTTCTGCAGCCGAGGGGACAGCGCTACTGGTAGATGCCGTGTCTATGGTGCGTAAAGAATTATCGCTGATTTCTTCTATGGCGCCAGAAGCTATCGATCCGCAGCGACTGCATAGTCCCGGATCAAAGATGCTTTACGATTTGCTGCAGGCCGCTCGGGCTCAGGCGCAAACTGTGGGGCCGGTCGAGGCCGCCCAGGCAATGGGGGAGGAGGAATCTCAACCTGATCGGCTTCTGCTGGATCTTGCGGAACGGCTATATTCAGTGGGCCTGACCGTGATTCCCAACCTGGGCCCCAAGAACGGTATGCGGATTCCTCTCGCTATCGGCCATCCTGATTATCCCGATGAGCTTCTGGTGGCAGTCCTGACCGATAACCCCGAATATGTAGCCGAGAAATCTTTACGGCGTCGTGAACGTCATTGGCGGCAACGGCTCAAAGAATATGGCTGGGTGGTTAGCATTGTTTATTCCACTGCGGTATTTATGGACCCGGCCGCGCAGGCACAGCAGCTGTTAGATCTGGTGGTTGATGTAGTTGAAGAGCGTAAAAAAGCGCAGGCGCAGCAGCTAGCTGCTGCGGCTCCATCTCCGGCCCCTGCGCCAGCTCCATCTGTAACGCCACTTCCTGCTGCTCTGCCCGTTTCGCGAGAGGTAGCAAGTGAAGAAAAGCGCAGTATAAAGCGTCCCGCCATATCGCGAGGGTTGCCTCTAACTGCCTATGGTGATGACCAGCTCGATGATCTACTAGCTTGGATTCGTTCGGACACTAAGAAGCGAAGCGCGGATGAAGAAGTGGAGCTGCTCTTTGAGGAGCTAGGTTTACGTCGCCGTGACGGCCAGGCAGAAATGATCCTGAAAAATGTAGTTACCCGGAACGCATAACCATGAAACATCCGGCAGCGCGCACTTACTCGGAGGTGGATCGCCGGCGTATCAGAGAGGGGAAACCTACTTCCTGGCAGGAAAGCGCAGATTCTGTCCTGGATCAAAGTGAGCATCAGGAAACTGCTGACCAGGGCCCGGAAGTAGATTACCTATCTGAACTTCCACCCCACTGGCGTGAGCATAATCAATAACCCCGATCCAGGTCTGGCTCGGTAATTTGGCTGGGGCGGGCATAGGTTTTTCCTCCTGCCCAAGAATTCGGAAAACTTAGCGGCGTTTTCCGAATTCTTATGTCCACCGCACCCACTCGGATAAAACCTATGCCCACCTCTAGTAATCTTCTAGCTATGCCGTTACCTGTACGGGAGGAAAAACCTAGGCTCCGCGCATAATGCATAATCCCGCACACCAGGGGCGAGTCGTAAATGATGCGAGAGGGGGCTTGAGCCGAGCGTAGCGAGGGTCACCGGGGTCCCCCGAGCACTTTTACGGCCCGCCCCGGATCGAGGTATGACATGAATCTGCTTAGAGCGGGAGGAAAAATCTAGCCTCCGCGCGGGAATCGGAGGAAAAAGTTCTCTCCCGCGTAGAGCACAGTCAGGTTAGCTGTTTTGGGATGCGGATTTTTCGGATTGCAGGAGGTCGCGAATTTCGGTTAGCAGTTCTACCTGGGGATCTGCTTTGGGCTCTTCATCCTTTTCATCGGCCTCAGCTTTAGCGTCGCGGACGCGCATCAGTTTATTCATTGGCACGATGATGCAGGTGTAAATCGCTAGCGCTATTAGCAGGAAGTTCACAAGGGCGGTGATAATAGCGCCCGGTTGCACAGTGGCGGAGCCCAGGTGGAACTCTAAAACGTTATCGAAGTTGGGTTTGCCCACTAGTCCCGCGATTAGCGGATTAATGAATTTTTCTACGATAGCGGTAACTACAGCCCCGAAGGCTGCTCCAATAACGACCCCTACCGCCAGGTCAATGGCATTTCCGCGGGAAATAAACTCTTTGAATCCAGCAATGAAACCAGTGTTTTCTTTACGCATTAGTCCTCATTTAGTTAGTTTTAACCTGTCCTGGCCAATTGTAGCGGTTCAGATTTGCTGGCTTGCACCAGGCGGGAAGCCTCATTGGGGTTGACCGCAACCTCAATGGTGGCCGCCTTTTGTCCTCCGGTTAAAGATCCGCTAGCGGAACTTACCGATAATACTCGCGCCGTGATTTGTGTGGAGAGTCCCTTAAGCTGGGCAGGTGTTTGTGTCTTCCCCTCGGTAATATTCGGATTATCAGCCGTATCCGGGCTGTTGCCGGGGGTAGAACTAGTGCCTTGATCATCTGCGAGGAAGAACATCACTTCATCACCGGTGTTTGCCAGGCCTTGGTCACTTTCTCTTAAAGGCAAAGCTAATATCACTTGTCCTTTATAGGATTGCCGTGAAAATGGGGAGGAGGAGAATAGTGCCGGGAACAGGGTGGTGCCGGCAGCAATGGGAACCGCCGTCCTTTGTCCGATTACCTGGGAAGGTTTTTGATAGGCCTGAGGCGGTAGCGTCGCTACTGGAACTGCTTTTACTGTCACCTGATCAGTACTAACGATCGTGCCGGGTGGGATGGTAGTGGTGGTAACTAACAGTGGTTTTGTAGCAACTTGGGGTAGCAATAAACGCAGCAAAGTTACCGCCACCGCGACGGTAGCGGCCAGGGCGATAGTGCGTCGCCAGCGCCAAAGAAACTCTCGCATAACCAGATTGTTGTCAGCTTCTTGGCAAGAAAGAAAAGTTAAGATAAATCTCCGGAAAATATTTCGTTTATTTCCGCTTGGGGACGAGGAACCGTTTCCTGTAGAAAAGCAATAACCGAAGGGTTATTGGTCACTTTTGAACAGGGGCAAACCTGAGGGAAAACGCCCTGTGGAGATAGCTACCATAAGCTGTCTTTCGCGGGATAAAATCAGCTAACCGACACTTCGCGTTAGTTAGACTGTAAAACTAGGCGCATCCTAGTTTTTGCAAACGTCCCGAGGAAGTCAGTGCCTGGTCGACTAGGTGGTCGTGAGGCTCCCGAGGCAGTGTCCCCGCCCGGAGTACCTCCCAGTCATGTACCAGCGCAATCAGTTGGGGGCGGGTGGGACAAGTAGGGTCACAATGCGACAAAGCTTGGTCGTACCAACCAGCACCTCGCCCCAAACGCACTCCCGTCCTATCCACTGCCAAAGCAGGTAAGAAAATAAACTTTAGTCCCAGTTTCGCCAGGTCATTGCAATGCATTTCTTTTGAAAGTAGCGGTGGGTGGGGGTTGAAACGTCGGTACAGGGCGCGCGTGTGTTGTGCTGGATCGAGTTGTCCCCAACGGGACTGCTCCAGACCACAAGGGACAAAAAGCTTAAAACCTGCAGCTAGAATCATTTCATTGAGTAGAAACGTGGGAACCTCGGTGTCAAAAGATAGGTAACTGGCTACCAGATCTCCCGGCTTTAGAGAATCTAAAAGCGGTTTTGCGCTCGTTAAAACCTGTGATTCTGCCTGGCTGCGTTGGGCAGGCAAAAATGTTAGGCGGCGCCGGTCAAGAAGCTTCTTTCGCAAGGCCGGTTTAGTAGTCGCAGAACCCATAAATCCATGATAGACGTTTGCAGCTTTAACTGAAGTCGGCTTTTCTCCTCTGCAGGGCAGACACTGGCAGGTAATCTGGGTACAGTACCAGACTTAGGAGGACGAATGCGCACGGTTGCGGAACATTTAAATACTTGTCTTTCTCTAGTGGCCCCGCTAGCTCCCCTGGACGTATTACTCCCAGATGCGGTGGGATGCGTTCTAGCCGAGGATGTGAGCGCACCTTTCGATTTGCCGGTCACTGACCAGGCGACTTTGGATGGCTACGCGGTGCGTTCCCAAGACGTGGGGGGAGCCGGGAAAATGCGCCAGGTTTACCTGGACGTGATCGCGGAGGTAAAAGCGGGGGATGCCGAGCCTTGCACCCTAGTGGAAAATAGTGCAGTCCGGATAGCTTCTGGTGCCCCCTTACCGGTGGGAGCAGACACCGTGGTGCCCTTGGAAGAAACTGATCAGGCACCGGCGCGGGTTCAGATTTTGTCCGCCCCCGCGAAGGGGAGGAATATTTTGCGGCGCGGCCAAGATGTAAGCGCCGGTACCCCGATTTTGCGTGCCGGGTCGCGTATCGGGTCACGGCAAGTAGCGTTATTGGCGGGAGTAGGGCGTCTGCGAGTTACGGTGCGCCCGCGTCCTCGGGTAGTAATTTTGTCTATCGGAGATGAACTAATCGAGCCAGGTAAGCCGATTCGCGCCGGGGCGGTTTTCGACGCTAATGGGCATGCGCTTTCTTCTGCAGTAGCGGATGCGCGCGCGGACACCTTCCGAGTGGCGGCAGTGCCAGATGAACAAAAGGCACTCTCTGAAACCATTGAAGATCAGCTGGTTCGGGCAGATATTATTATAACTACCGGGGGGCTGTCCTATGGTAGTGCTGACACGGTTAAAGAGGTGTTAGCCCCCTTAGGGACCGCGCGTTTCGATAATGTGGCGATGACTCCCGGTAAGCAACTTGGTTACGGAACTGTAGGGGAGGGTACCCCGATTTTTTGCCTCCCGGGCAATCCGGTAGCAGCCCAAATCAGTTACGAAATTTTTGTGCGTCCCTGCTTGCGGCATATGGCTGGCTGGGAAGAACTATACCGTCCCTCTCTTCGAGCGCGAGTGGATCGCGGTTGGCGTTCCCCGGCGGGTAGGCGTCAGTTTGTCCCGGTGAAAATCGTGGGTGCCCCCGATAGTGGTTATCGTGCGCGTTTAACTGGCGAGCCAGAGGATCTTTTGCTATCTACTATGGCGAGGGCGAACGCGCTGGCGGTTATTCCGGAAGCAGTTACTTCAGTGTCCGAGGGCGACTATTTCCACTGCATGGTGCTAGATTAAGGCCCCGTGTTGTTTTACGAACGTTTCACTTTTAGGAATCGGCCTCGCTACTATGCGCAGCTTGATAATCCAGTAGCTCGCGGCCTGATAAAACCGGGGAATCCTCCGGTGTATCAGCTCTCAGTGAAGGAAATGATCGCGCGGGACCACCGGGAGGCAGCACAGGTGCGGGCGGATAATCAACGCTGGTTGGCGCCTTGGGAGGCCAGCGTCGCCTCGGGGTATCCGCTAGAAGATATGGGGCTGGAGGCTTTTATTCGGCGTAGTGCTCGCCTAGTTCGTAAACGCCGCTACTATCCGTTTGCGGTTTATGCAGATGGGAAGCTAGTTGGGCAAGTAACTATTGGGGATATTGCTCTGGGGGCTTCACACTCGGGGAACTTGGGGTACTGGGTGTCTCAAGAGTACAGCGGGCGGGGAGTTATTACTTCTGCGGTAGCTCTGGTATTGGATTTATGTTTGGGAGCGCCCCATCTACATCGCGTAGAGATCAATATCCGTCCTGAAAATAAAGTTTCATTGCGGGTAGTGGAAAAATTGGGTTTGCGTTTTGAGGGACGGAAAAAGAATTTTTATTGCATTGCCGGCAAGTGGGCTGATCACCTCGGGTATGCTGCTACCGCCGAGGAAATTCCGGAAGGCGGATATGTGTCGCAGCTAGAAAAAAGAACAAGGCTAAAAGTTGAAAAGCCCCAATAGTTGCCGGGGAAGCTAGTCGGTAGTTATTTTCCGCGGTTAATTTGCCGTGTTTTCACGAAGGTGAGATCGCTTAAAAAATCGGTTCTTGCCGGGGATGAATGCGGGTTAGACCAAAATGAATATGTGGCTATTGGTGTGATTGTTACAGATGTTGCATTTTGCTAAATATTTCATAACTTTCCCTGTTCAACACGCCTTTGCTAAGAGAGATTCTGAAGCCTAAATCCCCTATTTTTAGTATGTGGAGTTTATTGGATTGGCCTTACCGGTATTGGTCTTGATTTTGGGGGGAATCTATCTTCCCGTCTTAATCGACACCAAACGTCGGCAAGCCCAATCGCATGGCGATGACCGCTTCAGCGCAAACTTACGGGTGCTTGACACCCAAGCACGCCCAGAAAAGCGGCAGCCCTACAGCGTAAACCCCCCAGTTTTAGGAGGAACCATGCAGCGACCAGTAGCACCAACCCAGCGTGATCACAGTGAACTGATGGCCGCCCGGCTTACCCGGGCTCGGCAGATTGAGCGGCGATCGCAAGCTGCGCGCCGTCGCCTCACCCTGCTTACAGTGCAATTTGCGGTAGGGATGGTACTGGTGACTGCTGGTGCGGTTAGTGTACTGGCCTGGTGGTGGTCCCTTATCCCGCTAGTGACCATAGCGGGCACGTTAGCACTGGGGGCGCGGGCGGCCAAAGCGGGGCGGGAAAATGATCAACGTGCCCTGGAACATATCCGCGCCCTCGAGGCCCGCCCGGTTAAGGGGCATAGGGTCAGCGCCAGTGAAAAGAAATTTGCGCAAATGCATACTGAAGCTAAGTCAGCCGGGCATTCTGAGAGTGCGGAAAAGAGTACAACTAGCGCGCAGGGAGCAACTGGGGAACTCCAAGAGCAGGAGCATGAAAACTTAGGGCAGCAAGTATTAGCAAAACTAGCTGGTGCTGCCCGACGGGCCTCCAAATTGCGGAAATATTTTGAGATTCACGAGGACGAAGCAGAAAGGCAAGCTGAAGCAGGGGCACTTAACCATCCCCGAGAAAACGATGCTGACCCCGCGCAACAGCAGATTAAAGCTACTGTCGAAAACACTAGTGCGCTGGCCTCGCAAGATAAAGATGTCGTTGTCACCACTGAAGAGCTAAAAGAGTCATCTGCACAAGTAGAAGCTACTGAAATCATCGCTGAAAACCCCGGAACAGATTCCGCAGACGAAGCCGAAGCCTCGATATCATCTGCGGACGGGACAGACTCCAAGAACCTGGTAGATACAGATCGACGTTGGCATCCGGCTCCGATGCCCAAACCGATCTACGCTCTAAAACCCCGGTTAACCCGCAGAGATGTAGATGCTTCAGAGCTACTGGCGGAGCATTTGGCGGCGCGGGCTAGTGTCCCCTATCGTCCTTCGCGTCCGCGTCCTCATAGCGAAGAATCTTTGACTACCGCCCAACTGGTGGCGCAAAGCAAGCCCGTAGATGTGGAAGCAATCCTAAATACCCGGCGGATCGCCAACTAGTTGCTTCGCAGTTAGGACCTTAACGATAATCGCGCGCGCCGAAAACATCGGTGCCGATACGCACCAGGGTCGCGCCTTCACTGATCGCGATTTCTAGATCCCCTGACATTCCCATCGATAGTTCGCGCGCATCCTGTCCGCGTCCTCCGGCATTAACCGTGCGATCGCGCAGGTCGCGTAAAATCCGAAAAGACTCGCGAACCCGCTCTTCATCAGGGCTAAGCGCCCCGATAGTCATAAAACCGCGCAGACTAAGCTGCTCCATTTGCAACACTTGCTGAGTTAGCTCCCAGGCGTCTTCGGGGTTGATTCCCCCTTTGGAAGCTTCGCGCGAACAGTTAACTTCGATAAAGCAGGGGAGGACGCGCCCAGGATAGTTGACCTCCAGGCGCCGTTCTAGGCGTTGGGCAGTCTTGAGGGAATCTACGGTTTCCACCAGGTCACAAACCTGCAATGCGGCGCTAATCTTATTGCCCTGTAAATGTCCGATCATATGAACTTCCACGCCCAGGTCTGCGGCCCGCACTGCCTCATTGGTAGCTTGTGCTTCCTGTACATGGTTATGCCCCAGGACTACTGGCAGGCCACGTTGTTGCAGTTCGCGGGCAGCTGCAATAATCTGCTCGCTGGTGCGAGTTTTCACCGCTAACTCTAAAGTAACTTCGCTGCGTGCCCGTCCGGCCTGTTCACAAGCCTTAGTAATCCGCTGGTCTACTTGTTCAATCCCGGTTGCGATATCCATAGCATCCACTCTAGTGGGCTCGGCAAATCGGTGCGGCTATCGCTAGCGCGCATCTAGGCAATATCTCCGTAGGCAACCAGGTAGGGCTGCAGCTGCCCGCTTTCATCAGTTTTCGCTATATCCAGGGCAAATAGCATTCGCCATTCCCAAAGCCCACTGCCATCATCCACTTCTTGCAGCAGCGCCCAAACCTTATTGCTGGCCAGTAAATCGCTATCGGGATCAAGGTAGCGGGAGAGTAGTTCCCGCGCCTTTTCGCCCTCGCTAATCAACGCGTGGCTACTGGCGCGCGCCCCCTGATCTAAAGGCAGATCATCATAGCGTTCCCAATAGTCATCCAGCAGGGCCTCACGATCCTCATCCGACCAGGCGTTCCCATCGGGATGTAAATCTTGACAGTCCTCCAGGCGGGGCAGGCTATCGAAAGCTACTGCTTCTACCCGCTGCCAGGCAGCATTGCGGAACTGGCGACGCAAGGCGAAAGGATTAGCACTGGGTAGCTGATTTTCTCCGCTCCCAAAGGCGGGTTCTTCCTCGGCTTCCTCCGGGCTACCCTCACGTCGTTTCCCACTGGCCAATGCTTCCCACTCATCGAGCAGCGAGGAATCCACGCCCTTAACCGTGTTCCCTAACCAAATTAATAGCTGGGTGAAGTCCTCATTCCGCTTCTCTGGCGGCACGATTTGTCCCAGGGCGCGATAGGCGTCGGTCAGGTAGCGAAGTACCACGCCTTCGCTGCGCGCGAGCTCAAAACGGGAAATGAATTGGGTAAAGGTCAACGCATTTTCTACCAGGTAGCGCACCACCGATTTGGGGGAGGGGGCAGAACCGTAAACCCAAGGATTAGAGTGCGCAAAAGTCTTAAACGCGTCCGCAATCAATTCTTTCAACGGCTGCGGCCAGGTAGTTTCCTCGAGGATTTCCTGACGCTGGTTATATTCCACGCCTTCGGAACGCAACTTTTGATACACCTGGTCGCGCTGGGCCTTTTGCTGTGCAATCAGCACTTGGCGGGGATCCTCCAACACCGACTCCACAATCGAAACTAAATCCAGGGCATAATCGGGGCTATCGGGATCCAGTAAATCCAAAGCAGCCAGGGCAAAAGGTGATAATGGCTGGTTAAGCGCAAAATCTTCCGGCAGGTCGTGGATAAGCAGCAGACGCCCGCGCTTTCCCGCCTTTCCCGAAGGTAAATGCCGAACCACCTCCGCCTGTTTCAAAGAGGAATAAACCTGTCCTAAACGGCGTAAATGGGGATTAGATTCCTGCGGCGCATCGTGGTTATTGCGTGCCAGCCACAGCAGATGCTCTCCGGCGTCGCGCTCACCGGTAAGTACGTTAAGTGCCAGGGAATGGTCAATCCGGAAATGGGAGCGCAGCGGCTCCGGCTGGGCGGCGACCAGGCGTTCAAAGGTAGACCGTCCCCAGGAAATCTTCGGCTTCTGACCTTGTGACGAGGGCGAACTCTTGCGTTTTTGCCCCTTCGCCGCTAACTTCTTGGCCTCGATCACCTCGAGCGGTGCCTGCACCACCACAAATCCCATAGTGTCGAACCCGGCACGGCCTGCTCTCCCGGCAATCTGGTGAAACTCTCGCGCCGAGAGATGCCGCTGACGGCGCCCATCGAACTTGACTAGGGAAGTAAACACCACGGTGCGGATCGGAACATTTATCCCCACCCCTAAAGTGTCAGTTCCGCAAATTACCGCCAGCAGCCCCTGCTGAGCCAGCTGTTCCACCAAAAGACGGTAACGCGGCAGCATGCCCGCATGGTGCACCCCCACTCCCAGGCGTAGTAGTCGCGACAGGGTCTGTCCGAACCCCTTGGTGAAATGGACTCCTTTTAACTGGGTAGCGATTTTTTCGCGCTTTTCGCGGTCTAGCAGATTAGCGGAAGCCAATCCGGCTGCGGTTTTCACCGCATCATTTTGGGCGAAGTGCACCAAATAGATCGGCCAGCGCCCCGCTTTAACCAGGCTTTCTAACAGGTATTGGGGATCGTCCTCGCTATATTCCATCTCTAGAGGCACCGGACGCTCCGCCCCGTCCACCAGCACTACTTCCCGCCCGCTGCGTTCCTTTAGATCCCGGATGAAAAAATCTACGTTTCCCAAGGTTGCTGACATCAAAACGAACTGTACATTCGGTAGTTCCAGCAATGGCACCTGCCAAGCCCAGCCGCGATCAGGGTCGCCGTAGTAATGGAACTCATCCATGATAACTACTCCGGCGTCCAGGTCGGCACCATCGCGAAGCGACTGGTTAGCCAAGATTTCTGCGGTGCAGCAAATAATTGGCGCCTCAGCATTTAGGGAAATATCGCCGGTAATCATCCCCACGTTCCGTGCCCCAAACAGCTCCACTAGGTCAAAGAACTTTTCTGAAACCAGGGCTTTTATGGGGGCGGTGTAGTAGGAACGCTGATCGTTCGCCAGCGCCGCTAAATGTCCCGCTAAGGCGATCATGGATTTGCCCGAACCGGTCGGAGTTGCCGCGATCACGTGGTTTCCCGAAAAAATTTCGGTGGCAGCCTCCTCTTGATGTGGATACAGCGCTCGGCGGGTGGAAGCCGCCCAATTGGTGAAGCCGGCGAGGACTTCTAACGGATCATTTAACTTCCCCGCGTCCTCTAAATCGTCCAACAGCTGATTTAGGGGGGCAATACTCATGCGGCTATTGTAACTAGCTTCCGCAGTGTGGACACGTTTGCATCAATACGTTCTTCCCGACTGTCCTATTAAGGGCGCCCAAAATAGTTTTGGGCGGATGAAAGGACAGAAATAACGTGGATCAAGCCGCCGCAATCGTCAAACAAGTAGCCGATGCTATCGCCCTCTACGCCGAAATTTGGATCCTGATTGGACTGGGAATCTTCTACACGGTGATTACCCGAGGAGTGCAATTCCGCTTCTTCCGTCACATGTGGAAAGTTGTTTTTGCTTCCCGCCAGGGATCACAAGGAGGAATCTCCTCCTTCCAGGCTTTCACTATCTCCCTAGCCGCGCGGGTAGGGGTAGGTAACGTGTTCGGGGTGGCAGCCGCGCTGATTATCGGCGGTCCCGGAGCGATTTTCTGGATGTGGATAGTGGCGCTGGTGGGGATGGCCACCTCTTTCATGGAATCCACCCTGGCACAGCTGTTCAAGGTCAGGAACGAGGACGGAACTTTCCGGGGCGGCCCGGCCTACTATATGTGGCTAGGACTGCGTAAACGCTGGTTTGGTTCCATTTTTGCCGTTATCGCCATCATCACCTGCGGTTTCGTGATTACTTCCGTACAGTCCAACGCGATTGCTGGTTCGATTATGGCCACTATGGGCACTACTGAGGCTCAGCAGGGTGCGCACTCGGCCATTATTGCGGTAATCCTGTTTGTTTTTGCCGCGCCGATTATTTTAGGAGGTATCCGTTCGGTAGCGCGAGTAACCGAATGGATGGCTCCCATTATGGCCGTGGTTTACGTGATTATCGCGGCGATTATCCTGGTCATGAATATTGGGCAGATTCCGGCAATCCTGGCGTTAATCGTGAAAAGCGCGTTTACCGGTGGGGCGCTTGGAGGCGGCATCGGCGGAGGGATCTTCGCCGCCCTTATCAACGGGGTGCAGCGCGGCCTATTTTCCAACGAGGCCGGGCAAGGCACTGCTCCCAACGCCGCAGCTACCGCCACAGTTTCCCACCCGGTACGCCAAGGTCTCATCCAATCACTCGGGGTTTTCGTTGATACCATCATCGTTTGTTCTGCCACCGCCATCATCATTTTGAGTGCCCCCAAAGCGGTGCTGACCGGCGCGGATCCTTCACAGGCGGCCTCTTTGACTACGGTGGCGGTAGCTTCTCAGCTGGGAGGTTGGGCATCCTACCTGATGCTGCTGATTATCTCGGTTCTGGCGTTTTCTTCTATTATTGCCGCCTATGTTTATTCCGATGTGAATATGTCTTTTGTTACCACTAAGCCCTGGGCATCTTGGTTAGTGCGGATAGTCTCCGTAGCTTCAGTGGTACTGGGGGCAGTGGTTTCCTTGCCACTGGTGTGGAATGCGGTAGATATTGCCATGGCGGTGATGACCATTACCAACTTGATTGCGATTACTCTGCTGTGGAAGTGGGCTGCCGGTGCCCTGAAAGATTATTCGGCATCGATGCGGCGAGATAAGAACGCGGTACCGGTGTTCGTAGCCAAGGACAATCCCTATCTCCCCGGGGAATTGCCTACAGATGTGTGGAATCAAGAGGCTGGCACTGCCCAATAACCTGATATGGCCAGGTGTCCTCGCCCGCTAAAAATAAGTGACTCGGTTTTCAGGTTTTCGCATATTCGAAACCCTAAGGCAAAATAGTGTATATGGAACAGACCCCAATGACAGTCCATTCTGATTTCACTCGGCTAGACCATTTTAAAGCTTGGGCGGTGCATGCTTTTACTGCCTCGGCTGTAATCTGGGCAGGCTGCGCGGTGCTGGCTTTGATGCGCCATGACTACCTACAGATGTGGGGCTGGTTGGGGATCAGCCTAATCGTTGACGGACTAGACGGTACTTTTGCTCGGCGCTACCGGGTTAAAGAAGTGGTCCCCTGGTTTGATGGATCCGCCCTCGATCTTATCGTCGACTACCTGACCTGGACGTTTATCCCAGCAATTTTCATGTCCCAAACCATAGTTTTTGCCCCGGGAACTCCCGGCAAAGGAATAGACCTAGTGGTGACGGAAATTCTGATGGTGGCGGTTTGTGCGTCCTCCATGTTCTGTTACTGCAATAAGAAAGCGAAAAGTTCCGATAACTACTTCGTGGGATTCCCTGCGGCCTGGAATATCGTAATCCTCTATCTGTATCTGGTGGCGCTGCCCTGGTGGTTCAACCTAGCAATTGTGCTGCTGTTTATTGTATTGACGCTTTCTCCGCTTACTTTCTGTCACCCCTTCCGGGTGGAAAAACTGCGGTGGCTAAATATCTTGTCGGTAGTTATCTGGCTGGCCTGTATCATTTGGCTCACCATTTACTTCCCGGAGCGGAACCCACTGGTCTGGTGGGCATGGTGGATTAGTGGAATTTACTTTATAGGCAATGGCGTGGTGCGCACCTTCGTAGGTCCCCAAGCAATGCGTAAGAATAAGCAGCTAGCTAACTGATCGCTAGTAATCGCTAGCGGGTCTTTAACAAGAACTTCACCAGGTAGCGTTCCCGTAAATATTTCGTGCCTTCCACCAGGAAACCGGAAATAATGAACAGAATTACGATCACTATCACATAGGTAGGGTAATCTTTGCCGGTCATAGCGAAATACACATAGGGAGCTGCGAAAGTAATCGCGGTGGTAAAGGTGCCTACAACGCGCACCAACTGACGTTTAGCGGTAAACATCGCCAGTACCCCCCAGGTGTAGGGGATAGCGGTAGCGATATCCATAGTCCACAGCACTACTAGCGAACCATGAAACTCTTTAACCAAGCTCACCGGTAATACCCGCAAGCTCGAATAGGTGATTACCACCAGATAGGCCAACACTTTGGGATCGGTAAACCATTTTGCTAGGCGGGAGCGGCGAGTCTGTTTAATCCCGCAGGCTCTTAGGGCTCCCGAAATCTCGGGGGGCAGATGGGTAGCGTCAATTCCTAAGAATGCTTGACGTATCCGCTGCTTGGTGTAGGGGGCAAAATCTTCCCAGCGATCAATGATCGCTCCGATCACGTGGTGAGGATCTAGCATCCAGGGACGCTTATAATCGTCTTTCGGATCGTCAGCCGCGGTAATGGTACTAATTAGTCGTTTGCGATATTCCATGCCAGCGGGATAGTGGGCAGTATCTACTATTCTTCCGGTAGCGAGCAGCCGGGAGAGGTTGGCAGCTTCGCTCCTACTGCCTCCTCCTATCCAGATACAGAGGGCGCGTTGCAGATCTGTTCGCAGCTGCCCTAAGAAACGTTCGCCTTCTTGCGTAGCTAGGAATTGGTCAAAACTTTGTTCCGGGAGAGAAAACAGCCAAGAAATATCCCGGGTACAGCCTCGTCCTAGTTCTGAGACCCGATGTAGGCCCGCACCACGGCAAAGAACCACCGGATCGAGGGAGTAATCAGATATCACGGCGAGATCAGTGAGCTTTTGCCCATTTTTGAATGAAGGATCGATCGTCGCCATGCTCCTAAGTCTATGAGAAATCTAGAAATTACGGTCTTTACGCGACAAGAAAGAAAAAAATGGTCATACTAGAGATATGAAGGTTTTAGTGACGATCGCCTCCAAGCATGGAGCGACGGAAGAAGTTGGGAAAGTCATAGTTGACGAAATGGAGAAAGCAGGTCTGGAAGTAGACCTGGAAAAACCAGAAGAAGTCTACAGCTTAGACGGATATGGGGCAGTGGTTATTGGTTCGGCGGTTTATCTAACCAAATGGATGGATAACGCTAATGACTTTTGTCGCCGTTTTGCTTCGGAACTACGCCGCACCCCGCTGTGGGCATTTTCGGTGGGGCTGTCTGGAGTACCGCAAGATAAAGTCCAAGATCCCTCACGTGTAGGACCGGTGCTGTTGAATATCGATCCCCAGGAATATGTGACCTTCCCAGGCAAATTGGATCCGGGTGAGCTGTCCTTGCGGGAGCGCACGGTGGCGCGCCTAGGTGGTGCTGTCGAAGGTGACTTCCGTGATGACCAGGCAGTTCGTGATTGGGCAAAGAAAATTATTAAAGAAATCAAGGCCTAGGCTATTTCTTCACTTCTTGCTGCTGTCCGCAGGTAGGAGGCTGACCTGAGATCTCGGTTGCTCTCCAACCTGCGGACATTTGTATCTATAGAGGTGGTTGGGGGTAGCGGTTATTCGGAGTTGATCCGTTTTGTAAGGCTAAGGCCTATTTTGTGAGTGTCTCTAATCACATTGGATCCTTCAGCTATGCATAATTATGCAATAGTTGATATAAATATACACTATGAAGGTTTCAATTATTGGTGCCAGTGGTTTTGCGGGTGGAGAAATCCTACGGATAGTCGCTGCCCACCCGGCCTTTGAGGTTGACCAGCTGTGCGCGTCCTCCTCCGTAGGTAAAAAGCTAGGGGAATTCCATCCTCAACTTCCTCAGTTAGCGCAGCGAGAATTAAAAGCAGTTGACCCGGGGTCGCTAAAAGACAGCGCCGTGATTTTCTTGGCTCTCCCGCACGGACAATCCGGGAAAATAGCGGAACAGTTACGTGCGGCCGGGGTAGAAAGTCTGCTGGTAGATTGCGGAGCTGACCATAGGCTCACTTCCCAAGACGCCTGGGACCACTACTATGGCGGTGAATACTGCGGGGCCTGGACCTACGGTATGCCGGAACTAAAAGCTTCCGGCGGCTCCTCTCAGCGCCAGCTGTTGGAACAAACTAAGCAGATCGCGGTTCCTGGCTGTAACGTTACTGCCGTTACCTTCGCCTTCCAGCCCTTGCTAGCCAAGGGGCTGATAGATCCGGAAGATATTGTGGCCACCTTAGCGGTGGGGTATTCCGGGGCCGGAAAATCGCTAAAGCCACACCTTTTGGCCACCTCTGCCCTGGGAAACGCCCAACCCTATGCAGTGGGCGGAACTCATCGACACATCCCCGAAATCGCGCAAAATTTTGCAGTCAGTAGCGGAAAAAACGCTAGCGACTACAAAATCACCCTCACGCCAGTGCTAGTGCCCATGTCGCGGGGAATCTTGGCGACCGTAACCGCCGGGGCTACCGAAAAAACTTCTACGAAGCAGCTGCACGCCCTCTATCAAGATTTTTATCAAGAAGAAAACCTTATTCAGGTACTTCCAGCCGGTATTTGGCCGCAAACCCAAGCAGTGACCGGAAGTGCGAATTTGCAGGTACAGGTGGCGCTAGATCAGCGTTCCGGCAAGATTATTGCCCTTAGCGCCCTCGATAACTTGGGTAAAGGCACCGCGCAGGCTGCCGTGCAATCAGCGAACCTAGCGCTGGGCCTGCCCGAATATAGCGGCATTAACCAGATTGGAGTTGCCCCATGAAAAACGATAAAAGCCTCCAAGGCGTAACCAGCGTACCGGGATTCAAGGCCTGTGGAATTGCTTCCGGGATGCGTCGCAGCGGACGCAAGGACTTAGCCCTCGTCCTTAACACTGGGAAAAATCCGGTGGCCGCCGGGGTGTTTACCTCCAATCGTTTCGCAGCCGCGCCCGTACTTTACTCGCGGGCAGTGCTCAGTAAGGGGGCTACTGGCATGCGTTCGGTAGTGCTTAACTCCGGCAGCGCCAATGCTTGTACCGGGGAAAACGGTCTTAAAGATGCGGTGGCCACGGCGAAAGCAGTCGGGGACGCTCTAGAAATAGATCCGCGGCAAGTACTGGTGTGCTCTACCGGGATGATCGGAGTGCCCCTGCCGATGGACAAAATGCTATCCGGGATTGAAACTGCGGCCGCCAGTCTTAGTG
>CAMYAU010000008.1 GCA_947253735.1 uncultured Varibaculum sp.
TAAGGAGCATCATGCATATCGGCGAACTGCCCATGATTATCTTTACTACTGTCGCTCAAATGTCAGTAGGGGCATTTTGGATTCTGGGGATCATCCAGCTGATTGGTCGGCGGGCAGGCATTAAACAGTCTGCGATTGACAGCCTGACCAACGCGGGTCTATACGCGGCGGGTCCGCTGCTAGTCCTGGGGTTCTTTGCCGCGTTTTTCCATCTAAATGACCCCTTCCATGCGCCATTCACCTTGCTGCATATTGGGTCATCCTGGTTATCGCGCGAACTAATTTCTGGGGTGTTCTATGCCCTGTTTGGACTGATTTTTGCGCTCACCCAATGGTTTAACCGCTTCAGCCGAACGACCCGAGACATTTTCGCGGCGCTAACTGCACTGGCGGGTCTATGCTTGGTGATCTCGATGTGCGGGGTCTACTACTTCACCGGCACCGCACCCGCCTGGCATACCTGGTTTGTTTGGGTCTCTTTCTTCTCCTCTGCCTTCTTCACTGGTTCCCTGGCCGTGGCGATCGCCCTACTCACCACTTGGCGGATGAAGCTACGAGGAGCTAATGAAAAGCAAGCTATACCTGAAAATATTTGGAAAAAATTAGTCGCCACATTGCGCCGTGGCCTCTTTCCTCCTGGAAAACTTCCAGAGGGCCTAATCGATCTCACCAAACGGTCTATGCGGATTACTACCGGTATCGCCGCCTCTGCCGGCATGATTATTTTGCTGTCCTATGCGTTCTTTATGACTCAACTGGGGCTAGGTAGCACAGTAGAACGGCAAGTAGCGCAAAATATGACGGCACACGGATACCTCATAATCAGACTATGCATATTGGTGGTAGCAATCCTACTGATTGCATTGGTATTGCGCTCCTATATTTCCGATGCGGCATACCCTACCCGGGCGCTAGTGATTACCCTGTGGGTGACTTTCCTATTGTCATTAGTAACCGAGCTAATAGGACGAGGTCTTCATTACGAAGGATTAGTTCGTGCGGGCATTAACACGCTAATGGGATAGCATGCAGTCTATGGAACCAACGGTATTAGATTCGTATGCTGCCGCGTTTTGTGTCCTAGGGGCGCTGCATCTTAATCCTCCCGATAAGGGCGTGGTGAAAGATTTTTTATCCCTGACGACGCAGTGGCCTCTGCCGTTAACTTCTGAGGGTAGTGAAGCCTTAAGGAATTTGCGATCTGAGCTTTCCCATGATCTTAGCGAAGACGACATTTACACTCTCTGGTCAGACCAAAATCGTCTTTACGGGATCACTGGCAGCGCCCAGCTAGCGCCGTTTGAATCGGTTCATCGCTGCGATGACGGTTTAGTATTTGACCAAGAGACCGTGGAAGTGCGCCGTTATTATGGCGCTATGGGATTCCAAGCTCCCCATTTAGGTCAAGAACCCGATGACCACATCGGATTAGAGATGGATTTTATAAGCAAATGCCTGTTAAATGCCGCTGATGCTTTTGCAGGTGGGAATAAAGAAAAAGGGCAGCAAACCCTGGGAGTAGTGTGTGGATTTAGCGGAGAACATCTGTTAAGTTGGGCTCCAGATTTTTGTCTCGAGGGCGTCAAACTAGCAAAAACACAGTGGCTACGAACTGTCCTGCTGCTGTCCTCACAGACCCTTTCACAATGGAAACAGGAGCTACTTACCGCCGGGTATGACCTGCAGATTGCCCCCAAGATCCGTCCTCCCGAAAAACAAGACTTATCCGCTCCGGTGCCGGTAACACTAACTCGCCGTCCCCAAATTTAGGACTATTAGTTTTGCTTCCTCCTAATTTTTCGGCTTTGCTGCATTGGGTCAGCGCCCAAGACCCGATAAACACTTTGGTGATCAGTTGCGATAACCTGCCTACCTTGAAAGTTGCAAAAAAAGACGCCCTACTGGTTTGGCAGGGTTGCTTGGGAGACAGTTTTAACACCGATTTAGCAGCTCAGCTGGTGGCCAGCGAGATTCAAACCCTGGAGATCGTAGGCTGCGCACAGTGCGCCAGCAATCTCGACCAGTTGGTGCAAGTGGCGAAAACTAGGCTGGGGAAACTGGTAGCCAACTATCATCCGCCGAAGAAGGCTGTCCGCCATCCCCGGGAAGTTAGATTGGATTCGGTTCCCCTGCCCCGCCGCCTCTTACTACCGGTATCTAACGGCTCTCCTTTAGATTTAGGAGCTTCTCACGCAGTCCGGACCTTCCAGGCCTATCATCTGCTTGCTAAGCAGCAAAGAATCGAAAATAGAGTAGCTAGCCCGCACGAGACGGAAACGGGCAAACCATCGGGTACCTCAGCAGCAGAATCGTGCGTTACCAGTGAAACTACTGAAGATTTCCTCCCCTTGCTAGAACGCGTGGACGCCATCCATATCCTGCGCTGCAATGCCTGCCATTTCCAGATGCAAGATTGTCCCGAAAATGATGGGATTAGCCTGTCGGAGGCAGGTAGTCATTGGCACCAGCTGTGCCCCGCATGCCGCCTGGCAGTGCGCTACTGCCCCGAGCACTCTGATTCGGAAATCGCTAGTCAGCGTTCCCTAGAGGTGTTTACCACCCTCAAAAACCAGCAAAGCACCCAGGACATGAGGGAATGCAAACGTTGCCGCAACCCTCATCCGGCAAGCGAAGGGGAGCTTTGCGCGCTTTGTAACTATCAGGAAAAACATCCATTTTCGGCAGCAATGCCACAGGAAGTTCTCAAGACTCTACCTCAAGAGCTGCAAGACAAGCTACGCGGGGTTTAACCATTAGCCCCAGAGGCGGCCCCCCAAAAGATACAAAGAAGCCGCTCCATTCGGGGAGCGGCTTTAGTGGGCGATACTGGACTCGAACCAGCGACCTCTTCCGTGTCAAGGAAACGCGCTAACCAGCTGCGCCAATCGCCCGAGGTGGGTACGGGATTCGAACCCGTGTACACGGCTTTGCAGGCCGCTGCCTAACCACTCGACCAACCCACCATAATCAAAGAGCGCCGCGCTTGGCGACGCCCTCTAAATCGAGCGGATGACGAGACTCGAACTCGCGACCCTCACCTTGGCAAGGTGATGCTCTACCAACTGAGCTACATCCGCGTTGCGTATGAAAGTATATCTATAAAGACCTAGGTTTTACCAAACTGTGCTTGCGTGGGTCTGCTCACAGCTGACCCCAGCTGTGAGGATGAGCGATATTTTTTCCTTTTAAACAGGGAAAACAGAGAAAGTTGGCCTGGCGTAAAAATTTTTACAGCGCGCAATGCAAACAGGATTGATATTCTCAAATTATCTACGTATCTCTAGGAGGAGTTAAAAATGACCGAAATTTTAGGTAGTAGCATGCTTATAGTTTTTCTTTTGCTAATAGTCATTGGCTACGTATTGTTCTCCGCTATTTTTATCGTAAAACAGCAGACGGAAGCGATTATTGAACGTTTTGGAAAATATCGTCGCGTATGTACCCCCGGGTTAAATTTTAAGATTCCGCTGATTGACCGGATTGCGAAAATTGTGGAGCGCCGGATCCAACAACTGGATCTAGTGGTAGAGACCAAAACCAAGGACAATGTATTCGTAGCGATTCCGGTTTCGGTACAGTTCCAGGTACAAGATTCGGCAGCCTCCTTCTATTCCCTGGCTAATCCCGCTCAGCAGATTACGTCCTATGTTTTTGACCGGGTGCGCTCCTCCCTTTCCCAGTTAGATCTCGATGAAGCGTTCTCCTCCAAGGACACTATTGCGCAAGAAATTGAGATTTCCTTGGGGGAACAAATGGCGCGCTACGGCTTTAGAATCGTAAACTCACTGGTTACCGACATTAATCCAGACAAACGGGTACGCGAGTCGATGAACTCTATAAACGCTGCCCAGCGGGAACGCGAAGCCGCAATCCAGCTAGCCGAAGCCGATAAAATCAAGCTGGTTAAACAAGCAGAAGCAGATGCCGAATCCAAACGTCTCCAGGGTGAAGGTATCGCTTTACAGCGCCGTGCCATCGTAGAAGGACTGGTAGAACAATATGAGTCTTTACGGGATGCAGGTATCGGGGACCAGGCGCAGCAGATTCTGTTGATGACCCAGTATTTTGACACTTTGGCTGAGGTAGCTAAATCATCCGATACCCAAACCTTAATGCTGCCCGCTAATCCCACTGGGGTGACCAACACTATGGAGGAAATCCGTACCTCCCTAGTTGCTGGCCTTAAGGCTGCCGGCCAATAAAAACTGACTTACCCTCACTCTCGAGGTACGCTGGATAACGACTCTGTTTCCTAAGAAGATGACAATTAACTAAGTATCGCGAATAAGTATGACGAAAAAACACCAGCATAAACCGATTCCATCAGAACAGAACCCTCCAAAGAGAACTAAAAGTCACCCGGGTCAACGCCGCGGGCGCGGCGAAGAAGTACGCATCCTTTTAGAAAAATATGAACGTCGGATTTCACACCTTGAGCAGAGTAATCCCAAACGAGCACAAATCGTAGCTTCCCGCACCCGACATTTACGGCAAGCACTAGCCAACAAAGTTTCAGCGGAACTAGAAAAATCGGAAGGAAGCAGCACTAACACAGCAGCGGCGGACGCAAGCAACACGGATACTACAGGCTGCACAGCAGCCACAAATGCTCCGGTAGCTGCTAGCGCCTGGCGACGCGGAACTCAGATCGCCCGGAAACAAACCCAGAATTTTCTACACAAGGTTCCCTATCCGCACGGTATGCATCCCGGCCTGGTTCGCGGAATCGCTATTGATGAGCAAATCGTCAAGTACCGAACCGATCGAATAGTCTTCCTATGCACCGGAACCTTGGTGCTTGCTTTCATCCTTTGGGGGATAATTTCTACCGATTCTTTGCGCACGGTTTCTGATGTGGCATTGCAGTGGGTAGTAGATAACACCGGTTGGCTCTTTTCTATCCTAGCCGCCATTATTTTATTATTTATGCTGTTCGTAGGACTTTCTCGCTATGGGAATATCCCTTTGGGACGCGATAACGAGGAACCCGAGTATTCCTATGGTTCCTGGATAGCCATGATGTTTAGCGCGGGAATGGGAATCGGCCTACTATTTTTCGGTCCCTACGAGCCCATGGTTTACTTCACTTCCCCCGCTCCTCGTTCCAGCGCTAAACCTGGTAGCTTTCAAGCATTAAATGATGCTCTGTCACAAACTATGCTGCATTGGGGATTAAACGCTTGGGCAATTTATGCTCTGGTGGGATGCGCGATTGCTTACGGCACCTATCGCCGAGGGCGCGTACCCTTGATTTCTTCTATTTTTACCCCTCTGTTGGGACATAAATTCTCCCAGGGTGGGGTGGGGCAAGTAATCGATATGCTAGCGATTACCGCTACTCTATTCGGCACCTGCGCCTCCTTAGGGATGGGCGCCATGCAGATTACTCGCGGCATTGAAATAGTTTCCGGGATTGGCAAAATCGGTAATGCCGGCTTGATAATCATTATTTCCGTACTGACCGCAGCGTTTATTGCATCAGCAGTTTCCGGAGTTTCGCGGGGAATCCGGATGCTATCTAATATCAACATGGCCCTAGCCTTCTGTCTAATGGCCTTTATTTTCTTTGCCGGACCCACGGTGTTCATCTTAAACTTGATTCCTTCCACCTTGATGAACTACCTTTCTGATCTATTCGGCCTACTTGCGACTTCCCCCTCCTACGGACCGCAGGCCGCTCAGTTCGCCTCCACCTGGACAGTGTTCTATTGGGCATGGTGGATTTCCTGGTCCCCCTTCGTAGGACTTTTTATTGCCAGGATCTCGCGCGGACGAACTTTGCGTCAGTTTGTTACCGGAGTACTAATCGCCCCCACCCTGGTTTGCCTAATCTCTTTTTGTATCTACGGGGGAACCACCATGTATCTACAAATTCATGGTGCGAATATGCCCTTACAAGAAGGCGCGGAAGTAATGTTATTTGCCCTGTTAAACCAGCTACCTCTAACAAAAATCACTTCCGTAATTGCTATGTTTTGTTTGGCGATTTTCTTTATTACCTCCGCCGACTCGGCCTCGGTAGTAATGGGGTCCCTGTCTCAGCAGGGAAAACCACTTCCCGACCGCAAAATCACGGTATTTTGGGGACTGTGCCTTTCAGGTATCGCGGTAGTCGGAATGTTAGTAGGAGGCCAAGATGCCCTGCAAGGAATGCAGAACTTGATTATCGTAACTTCCTTGCCTTTCGCAATTATCATTGCGGGGATGCTTTTTGCACTGCTACGAGATTTATCTCGTGATCCTTTCACCATTAGACGCAACTTTGAACGGGCAGCACTTTCTAAAGCAGTAGTGGGCGGCCTAAAGAGTTACGGGGACGATTTTAAGATTGTGGTGGTACCTACTAAAGAGGGTGAGGGCGCAGGCGCAGATTTTGATTCAACTGCTCCTGAACTTACCGAATGGTATCGCCGCACCGACACTGAAGGTAACCCCATCGACTATGACTATGCTTCCCAGACCTATCTGGATAAGCAGGGTAACCCGGTGTACTGGAATGAAGAAGAAGAAACTTATGAGGATGCTGCCGGGACCCCGGTTCCCTCAGATGCCGTAGAGGAATCGGTTACCGATTCTGAGACAATCTTGGAGGAAAGTGCCTCCGCGGACGCTGAACATCCCCGTGAAGTAGCGCGCAAAGAACAGTAAAGGACGGGGTTTAGAGCGCGATCGGGGATCTGCACCCTCTCTATATAAGGGTTACCTAGCCATAGGGAACTATCGGTCCCCCAGCATCGCAGCGAAACCGGTCCACTGCACGAGGATTTGAGTTCAGTACCCGCCTGCTAGCTGCCAGGTCCCCAGTGCCAGCAAAGCTACTGAGACCGTAGGTAAGAGCCGGCGTAGCCACAGTCTCCAGGCAGGAGGAGGATCGGCGAGAATCTCCATATCCTTCGCCCCTGCCGCCTCTGCAGATTCTGCCACCGACTTATTTCTAGCTTTTTCTTTAAACCTGACCCAAGCAGGTTTAACCAAAAAAGTTTCGTTTGCGCTAACCGGCACCTTAGCTGCTTGCGAAGCGGGAAACTTTTCTGGAGGAGCCGGTGCTAGTTTTTTGGGATACGGCTGGGGAGCAAAGGACGAAGCGGGAGTAAGTGGATGCCGGTCAACAATAACGGGATTATTTTGAGGAATAATGGACCGGGCAGCCGCAGTTTTGGGTTTACCTGCCAGTTTAGGAGTTGTATTTATTATTCTTCCCGCAGCCTCAGCGCTACGTACGGTAGTGGCATCTAGCTTGTCGGCTAGTGAGAATCCCCCGCTGTGAGCTCCGATCCCCCCACCAGGCAGGCTGGCCTTAAATCCGTCATCCTTTGATCGCTGGGTACGCATTTCGGTACTTAATACCGATTTTTGCCCTATTTTTTTCCGCACAGATTCCTGTGTTTCAGTATTGCCAGTTAGCCGCGAAGTCGCTCCGCTATTTTTGCCGCTCTCCAATAAGAAATCAGGGGTCTGCGGTCGCAGAAGCCAGTTTTTGCCTTGCTTATCGACTACCAGATGCGGACAGGGAAAAGAAATTCTTCCTCGCGGCACTATCAGCTGTAATACCGCTAGCTGTTCATCATCAACTGACAGTGCTATCCAAGTGCAGCCGGCTTTATCTACAATGTTCTTTTGTTTGACTCCCAAGGGGAATCCCGCCATTTTCACACCATTTTTAGTTTCCATGTCTTTACTTCAGTGGTTTCATTCTTTTTTGTCACCCCTTTTTCCACAGTAACCAGCACGATTTTCCTCCACCTTGTCCTGGGGATTACTGCGCAATATACGATTTGCCCAATTTTTCGATAGGCTTAGACCATCATGGCTACACAAAATACCCCGCAGAAAAAGAAGCACTGGTGGAACAACTTCGCGGATGTCTACCGGGTGACTAAACGTTCCTACCCCTGGGTCGGTTGGGCGATGCTCGGCCTGGTGTTGGTGATTCCTCTCGCGCTACTCGCATTTTGCTTAATCGCCTCAGTTAGCGTAGGACGCACGATCTTCTACCTGATTATCGGTGCCTCGGCCGGAATGCTGCTAGCCACTACCCTGCTGACTCGCCTGGCTAATAGCGCAATGTATAAGCAGCTAGAGGGGGTAAAAGGCAATGTATACGCCATTTTGCGCTCTATTAAACGCGGGTGGATCATCGAAGATGAACCGGTAGCTTTTAATCGTAAACAAGACTTGGTATATCGACTGGTAGGCCGACCGGGCATCGTCCTTATCTCCGAAGGTCCCGCTACACGGGCGGCGGAGCTATTGAACGAGCAAGAACGCAAATGCCACCGGGTAGCACCTGCGGTACCGATCCATAAGATCCAGTCCGGGCAAGGCAAAAATCAGGTTCCGATTTCCAAACTGCTGAAAACCATTAACCGCTTGAAGAAAGAAATCAGCAAAGAGGAAGTTCCGATTGTGGGGCAACGCCTGCAGTCTCTGCAGAGCAAAGCCTATCGCCTCCCGGGAGGGGTCGATCCGAACAAAGCAAAAATTAACCGTCGGATGCTGCGCGGAAAGTAATTACCACACCGAGCCTTATCCTTTAAACAGGCATTTCAATGGTAATACGGTAGCTTACTCTGCCTTTTCTTGGGGGGAGCCGAGTACTTTATCTAATAGTGCTTTCGAAGGACGCAGTTCCGTTACACTCTCGTCAACTTCCCATTCCCCTACCGGACGTGAAGACCAGATCCGGGCAGAAAAATTCCCGGGCTTGCCCTCAAAAACCGATAAGGAAGCATTGGAAACTGGTTTTGTAGCCGCCAAGGCGAAAGTAATCTCTGGGCTACTCATGTAAGACCAGTAGCGAATAATCGCACCATGAGCCACGATCACCGCGCAGCCATCAGGGCCCACCTGATCGGCGGCCGCTGCTACCACTCGGTTAAAACGTGCCAAAGTTTCTTCGCCACTTTCCCCGCCTTCCATCTTCAGCTGGGTATCCCCATGCATCCAGGCACCGATAGTGCGCACATATTTTTCTACCGAGTCCATATCGCTGGCCATTTCCAGCTTTCCGGCTTGCACTTCGTTAGCGTCCCCAGTTTGTATCCGGGTTAGATCAAAGTGCTCTTCTAAAGGCTGAGCGCTTTGGTGGGTACGGATCAGATTCGAGGTAACAATCAGCTGAGGGGCAGGGAGATCTAGATCCTCCCAGGTTTTTATAGCCGCTCGTACCTGCCGCTTCCCCTCAGCATTAAGGGGAGCACCCGGCTCGGCCGTATCCAATGCTCCGCTGATATTTGAGCTAGTTTGCCCGTGTCGCATCAAAACCAGTTTCATATTTCCTCTTTCTTAGGAGTTATAAAAAATCCGCTCCATTACCGTGCGGGCACGACGCGCCCTACGTAAATAATCCTCTCGCATATCATTCTCTTTGCCGGGAGCATACCCTAATAGCCGCGCCAAGGCGTAGGCGGGAGCCGTAGCAGTGGGCAAATAGTCTAGCTTATTACCACCCAGACGGTTCGTCACCAGCACATTTCCGCAGCGGATCCGGCATGCTAGCTTCCAGGATTCCGCTAAGGCTTTGCGATCTATCTCCGATAGCATTTCCTGCTGGGCGGCCACCGCTAAGGCTTCCAAGGTTCCCGTCACCCGCAGCTGCGGACACGAAACCGTGCCTTGTAACTGCAGCAGCTGGGCGACCCACTCCACATCACTTAGTCCCCCGGGTCCCAGTTTTACGTGCAGAGAGGCATCTTGCCCTCCGGGGACCCGTTCATTTTCCATCCGGGCTTTTAGCAGACGAATCTGGCGAATTGCAGCCTCGTCGATCGGGTTAGAATAGCGAATCGGGTCAATCAACTGGGTAAAGCGCTCCTGAAGTTCATGATCCCCACAAAATGGGCGAGCACGCAACAGCGCCTGTATTTCCCAAGGTTCTGCCCACCGCTCATAATAGTCACTTAGAGCCGCTAAAGAACGCGATAGCACCCCGTCCTCGCCCTCGGGACGCAAACCATAGTCTACTTTCAAGCTGGGAGCTGCCGCGGGACGATTCATTTCCTCTTGCAGCCGTGTAGCGAACAGAACCGCTATCCGGGATGCTTCGGAGGCAGATAGTTTAGCATTCGCCCGCAAGGTAGCACTGCCAAGAGTATTTCCCGTGCTAGGTGCCGGTATGTTGGCCACTGCCCCTGGCGCACTCCAACGCGGATCGATTAGCGGAGAGTGTACCACCAGCAGGTCGGCATCTGAGGCATAGGCAGATTCGCGTCCTCCCCCACGCCCCATCGCTACCAGCGCGATGCGGGGCACTACCGTTTCCTTTGCAGAGATTTCTCGCATTATCACTTCACTGGCAGCAGCAATAGTGGCATCGTTGATATCGGTAATTGCCGCCTGAGCAGAAATGGGATCTAAATGGTTAACTACATCGCGTAGGGCACAGCGTAACAATTCCCTTCCCCGGGTTTGGCGAATCAAGTCTATCGCCGCTGAACTGTCCAGATGCCGCCGAGATAGGGCCTCCATCTCGCTATACAACTGGGCGTAACTACGGGTGGCTAGCTTGTCATCGTCATCTAACCATTGCACCGCCTCCGGTACATGCTCGAGACGCTGGGCGATATAAGGGCTGAGGGACAAAATAGTACATAAACGGTGGGCAACCCGGGAAGAATCACGCAAAAGCCCCATATACCAGTGTGATTTCCCGATTGACTCCGAGAGGCGGCGGAAACGCAACAACCCAGCATCTGGGGAAGGCCCCTCCGCCAGCCATCCCAACAGCACCGGCAAGATATGGCGTTGGATTTGGCTGCGGCGGGACACCCCCGCGGTCAAGGCAGCAATATGTCCGAGAGCTCCGCGAGTGTCCCGATATCCAGCCAGGCGAAGGCGATCAGCTGCCGCCTGTGGGTTGAGGGCGGCCTCTGCTTTGGATAGTCCCGCGGTTGCCGGTAGCAAGGGACGATAAAAAATATCTTGTTGCAGAGCACGGATTTGGGGTTTAAGTTTTTCCCAATAGCTGGTGAGCTCCCTGCTTTTCCCAAAACGTTCTTTCTTGAGCGATCTACCGATCCGGCGTTCATCTTCTGGGCTTTGCGGGAACAGGTGAGTACGCGACATTCTTTGCATTTGCATTCTATGTTCGACTACCCGCAAGAATCGGTAGGCATCTGCCAGTTTTCGCGCAGAGTCCCTGCCAATATATCCCCCTTGGGCCAAGGCATCTAAGGCTTGCAAGGTGGGACGCACGCGCAGGCTTTTATCGGTTCTCCCATGCACCATTTGCATCAGCTGCACTGAGAATTCAATGTCTCGCAATCCTCCGGGTCCCAGTTTTAGTTCCCGACCTGCCGTGGGAGTGGGGATTGATTCTTCCACCCGAATCCGCATCGCTCGGGTATCGGCAAAAAATCCCTCCCGTTCTACTGCTTTCCATACTAAAGGCCATACTGCCTGCATATAGGCTTGCCCGACCCGGGAAGATCCAGCTGCGGGGCGGGCTTTAAGCAGGGCCTGGAACTCCCAGGTTTTCGCCCACTTCTGGTAATACTTGGCGTGGGCTGCTACCGTGCGGCAGGTAGCCCCATCTTGTCCTTCCGGGCGCAGGGCGAGATCGATCGGCCATAGCGGCATCTCGATTCCCGGCCCGCAACATGCTTGTGAAATCCCGATTGCTAAACGGGAGGCTATTTCTAGGGTGTCCCCTTCGCTGAGAGTACTTGTTTCCGCCGGTTCCACAGTATAAATCAGGTCAATATCACTGTGATAGTTAAGTTCGCCCGCCCCCGTTTTTCCCAGGGCGATCACTGCGAAATCAACTTTGCCTTCCGGGTCATATTTTGCGCGGGCTAGAGCGAGTGCGCCCTCTAAAGTAGCATCGGTGAGGGCGCTTAGTTTGCCGGCCACCACCGAAAAAAAGGCTAACGGATCCAGGTGAGAGGCATCCTCGGCAATTATCTGTAGCAGTTGGGTACGGTAGGCACGCCGTAGCTCATTGAGATCACTTCCCCGGGATATCCAGGTATCTTCCCGAATTTCTTTGGCGTCAAGGGTATCTAAAATTTCTCGCCGCACCCGGGTACGATAACGCTCAAGTAAATCCAGCTCTTGAGAAACCAAATAGCGGTTGCCATCCCAATACGCATCTATGTCTGGGGCCTGCAACTGGGAGAGAATCTGAGGATGACTAACTAGATAGTCGCCGGCAAAACGAGAAACTCCGCAAATAGCTATCAGCAAGGCACGCTGGCGCGGATTTTCCGCCAGGTATTTTCCGGTTTCCTCCCCGGCCTCTAACAGGTTCATCAAACAAAGTAGCACCTGGTCAGGACAGGCAGAAGCCCCTAACTCCCGCCAAAAGTCTTCATTTCCTACTAGGGGCGCAAAGTTAGAGCTACTTACCCAGTTTTCGGCACGCGCAACTCCGGTAACCCCGCTAGAGCGCAGGCGCGAAGCGAGACTAATTTGTCTAGCCATAGTTATACTCGCAAGAACTTCGCTAGTTCTCCCCGGGTAATTTGCGCCGAGTATTCACGCCATTCACGTTCTTTATTGCGCAGTACATAGGCAAAAACTTCCTCCCCCAATACCTTGGCCATGAACTCCGATTTACGCAGTTCCGATACTGCTTCTTCCAAGGTTAATGGTAGAGCGGGAATCCCCTGGGCGCGCCGCTCCTTATCGGAAAGGCGCCACACATCATCCTCGGTTTCCAGGGGTAGCTTCATTTCATTTTCAATCCCGTCCAGCCCGGCAGCCAGCAGCGCGGCATAAGCTAAATAGGGATTAGCGGCCGGATCCGTGCCGCGATATTCTATGCGGGCATCACCGGCTTTTTCTGGTTTATAGAGAGGGACCCGCACCAACGCGGAGCGATTATTGTGTCCCCAGCAAATATAGGAGGGTGCCTCCGAACCTCCCCACAGACGTTTATAGGAGTTAACATGCTGGTTAACTACCGCCGAGTATTCACGCGCATGAGCGAGCAGCCCAGCAGTAAACGCCTGTCCGGTAACCGAGAGTTGATAAATATCGCTAGCCGCATCGTAAAAAGCGTTTTGTTCACCTTCGAAAAGTGACATATGGGTATGCATTCCGCTGCCGGCCTCCCCTGCCATAGGCTTGGGCATAAAGGTGGCGACCATATGGTCTTGCATCGCGATCTCTTCAATCAGGATCCGGAAAGTCATGATGTTATCGGCCCCGGTCAGGGCATCGGAGGCACGGAGATCGATTTCATTTTGTCCCGGACCGTTTTCGTGATGCGAGAACTCTACCGAGATTCCCATTTCTTCCAGCATTGCCACTGCTCGGCGTCTAAAAGAATTGTCCCCACCATTGGGTACATGGTCGAAATAAGAGGCGTTGTCAATAGGACGCAGTGGTTCATCTAAGGAAGTCGGCGGCTCTAGCAGATAAAACTCTATTTCAGGGTGAATATTGAAGGTAAAACCTAAATCGGCGGCGCGCTCCAATTGCCGCTCTAGCACCCGGCGAGGATCAGAACGGGCAGGCTGTAGATCCGGGGTGTACACATCGCAAAACATCCTTCCGACTTCGGCATCCTCGCCCCGCCAAGGCAAGATTTGGAAAGTGGAGGCATCGGGACGCAGCAACATATCGGATTCATAGACCCGGGTAAAGCCCTCGATGGCGGAACCATCGAAGCCGATCCCCTCGTTAAAAGCATCCTCTAGTTCGGCGGGGTCAATCGCCACCGATTTTAGGGAGCCAGACACATCGGTAAACCAGAGACGAATGAACTTTACCCCTAGTTCCGCGATCTTTTGTAATACATCCTCTTGCGCTGAATCCACGATTTTCCTTACTATCTGCCGGTATTTTGGAGTCTCAAATTAGTAGTTTTCGTTTGGCCGGTTATCTGGCATGTGCCCACCAGCGTCCATCGTCGCTACGAGCGCACTTGAGCGACAGGCTAAACGCTTCTGAAAGATTTTCACTGGTCAATACCTGATCGATCTCACCGCTTGCCATGATTTTACCTTGCTTCATTAAGGCGGCGCGGTTAAAAGATGCCGGTATTTCCTCCAAATGGTGCGTAACCATCACGATCTGTGGCGATTTCGGATCTGAACTGAGTTCATCGAGGGCGGACAGTAAAAGTTCACGGGCCTGCAGATCTACACCCGCTACTGGTTCATCCAATATCAAGATTTCCGGATCAGCCATTAGTGCCCGGGCAATCAGTACCCGCTGACGTTCCCCATCGGAAAGTGTAGATAACCTGCGCTCTTGCAGCGATGCCACCCCGAAAAGTTCCATCAGGTTGGCCCTACGTTGATAGTCGATATCCTCAAAATCCTGGTCTCGTCCGCGCACCATAGTGCCATATGCGGCAGAGAGAATTAAGGCTTTCACGGTTTGTATTCCTGGGATTACCCGCAACACCGCGGTCGAGCACAACCCTACCCGTTCATGAAGCTGCTGAACTGGCACTGATCCTAGGCGCTGCCCCAAAATATTGGCCTCCCCACTTGAGGGGTACTCTCGGGCTGCCATGATAGATAGCAAAGTGGTTTTCCCCGCTCCATTAGGTCCAAGGATTACCCAGTTCTCTCCCAGTTCAGATTGGAAGGAAACGTCCTGCAGTATGGGGTGTCCCCCTCGCAAAAAACTGACGTGTTGTAGTTGGAGCAGAGTATCCATATTTCCCATCTTAACCAGAGTGCCTACAGATAAGTGGTGGGGGGCGAGCATCTTCCCCAAAATGCTCGCCCCCGCCACAGCTATTATGTTTCTAGCTGTCTATTTGTCTGTTTTATAAGAGGGAGCGGTACAGCTCTACAGTTTTATCCGCAACTGTCTGCCAAGAGAATTTTTCTTCCACCCGTTTGCGTCCAGCTTTACCCATTTTCTTGGCCAGCTCTGGGTCTTCGATCAGCTTAGTGATCCGTTCGGCCATATCCCGGTGGAACTTTTTCGGATTAGTGGGGGTACCGCTACCATCTGATAGCTGTTCAATCGGCACTAAGTAACCGGTTTCACCCTCCGCTATACAATCAGGAATCCCGCCAGTGGCAGTGCCCACTACCGGCAGCTCCATCGCGGCGGCCTCGAGGTTCACAATCCCCATCGGTTCATAAATCGAGGGAGTAACGAATACCTGAGCTGCCGACAAAATATTCACTAGCTGATCATGGGGCAGCATCTCTTCAATCCAAATGATTCCGCTGCGTCGAGCGGACAGCCCTTCTACCAGTTCGCGAACTTCTTTTTCAATCTCCGGGGTATCGGGTGCCCCCGCACACAGCACCACTTGCGAATCTGCCGGAATCTGCTCGATTGCCTGCAAGAAGTGCGGCAGCCCTTTTTGCCGAGTTATCCGCCCAACGAAAACCACAGTCGGTATATCGGGGTTAATACCGTGCGTAGCCAAGGTCTGGGCAACTGCTTCCTGGTCGGTAGGAAGTGCCCAATCAACAAGATCCAAACCGTTGTGGATGACGTGAACTTTATCCGGATCTATCTGCGGGTAGGCACGTAGAATATCGTCCTTCATTCCATAAGAAACTCCCACCACCGCATCGGCTGCCAAATAAGCAGTTTCTTCTGCCCAGGAAGAAAGATTGTAGCCTCCTCCCAACTGTTCGCGTTTCCAAGGACGCAACGGCTCTAAGGAGTGAGCGGTCACCACATGTGGGATATCGTAGAGATTCTTTGCCCAGTGACCAGCCATATTTGCATACCAAGTGTGAGAATGCACCAGGTCAGCCTGATCGCAGTGTTGTGCTATCTGCAGGTCAATTCCCAGGGTACGCAACGCGGCATTTGCCCCCTGCTGTTTAGCGCAATAGTCATATCCCGTGACTTGTATTTTCCCGCCACTATCCGGGCGTGGGCCATCGAAGCAATGTACCCCCACGTCGATTCTCTCCGCTAGCACCTTAGCCAGTTCGGTTACATGAACACCAGCTCCGCCATAAACGTGGGGAGGATACTCTCGGGTCAATAAATCAACACGCATTTAGGGGTCCTTTCTTAGGTGACCTTTGGATTTGATGCTAGTTACTAGGTTAGTTGAATCGCGAAAGGACGGGGCAGAAACGAGATTCTTTCTCGCTTTCATTGTTAGGTGGACTTGATAGTTAACGTTTAGTTTCAGTTCAAAACCCCACGCCACGCCCTAGCACTGACCTATGCTGAGGTTATGAAAAAAAATAACGTATTAGCAATGATCCTGGCGGGAGGCGAAGGCAAGCGCCTGATGCCCCTGACTTTAGATAGAGCAAAACCAGCAGTTCCCTTTGGTGGCACCTATCGTTTGATCGATTTCGCCCTTTCGAATGTAGTGAACTCCGGGTATCTCCGCTCGGTAGTCCTTACCCAATACAAATCGCACTCACTGGATCGCCACTTAGCTACCACCTGGCGGATGTCAGATTTACTTAGTAACTATGTTGCCCCCGTTCCCGCCCAGCAACGGCGCGGCAAGCACTGGTACTTGGGTAGCGCAGATGCGGTCTACCAGTCACTAAATATTGTGCGTGATGAGAATCCCGACTACGTCCTAATTATCGGGGCAGACAATATCTACCGCATGGACTTTTCTCAAATGGTCGATGACCATATTAAATCCGGTCTACCTTGCACGGTGGCCGGGATTCGGCAACCGATTGAGCTGTCCAGTGCTTTTGGAGTCATTGACCAAACCGGCGGAACCATCAATCGCTTCATCGAAAAACCGGATACCTGCGAAGGTCTTCCCGATGACCCCACTAAGTTCTTGGCTTCGATGGGCAACTATGTGTTCACGACCAAAGACTTAGTGGCAGCTTTGGAAGAAGACGCCAAGAATGAAGAGTCAAAGCATGATATGGGCGGAGATTTGGTGCCCTATTTTGTGAAGCATGGCGGGGTGAACTGCTATGACTTTATCGAAAACGAAGTTCCGGGCGCTACCGAACGCGACCGGGATTATTGGCGCGACGTGGGTACCATTGATGCCTTCTACGAGGCACACCTGGACTTGCTGTCAGTGTCTCCGGTATTCAACCTCTACAACTTTGACTGGCCAACCTACACGAAACTGGATGCTTGGTTACCCCCCGCCAAGAGTACTTTTAATGACGAGACACGCCGAGGCATGGCTCTGGACTCTATTGTTTCTCCAGGGGTAATCATTTCCGGGGCACGTGCGGAACGCTCTATGCTTTCTCCGATGGTACATTTGCACTCTTTCGCCTCCGTCGATGGATCGGTGCTGATGAACGGGGTCGATGTGGAACGCTCGGCAGTGATCCACAATGCCATATTGGATAAGAATGTGCGCGTAGGTGAAGGGGTACAGATCGGCGTTGATCACGACAAAGACCGCGAACGGGGCTTTACAGTTTCCGAAGGCGGGATAACTGTAGTTCCCAAAGGGACAATAGTAAATAATTAGCCTGATCAAAGCTAAATTTTATGGATGGGGGCGGGAACATGCTTTCGTGTTCCCGCCCCCATCCTTAAAACGTGATCTCGGTATCTAATGGGTACCGCGCAAAACTTTCTCGTTTACATCACGCTGGGGAACGTGGGGAACAAAGCCGCACCAATCAGTGCAAAAATAATATTGATTGCCACGGCCACAATCAATCCAGCAATAAAGCCATTACGGCATTGGATTGCTGACTGTGGTTTGGTGTTTTTCCATACCAGCCAGAGAATCAATCCCACCAGTGGGATAAAGAAACCGAGAACTGCCCAACCGAAACTTCCAGTGTCTTCTGGATTCGCGCCGGACATTCCCTGATTTTGATAGTTCTGCGTAGGAGCCTGCGGGAAAGGTTGCCCGTAGACAGGCTGCTGTCCCATTTGAGGTGGAACCGGCGCAGGCTGCTGCTGATAGGGGTTAGGAGTTTGGTTAGGGTCGGGATTGAACTGACTCATGTTTATCCTTCCTTTTAATAGAGAACTTACAACTATTTTCCTACATTCTCTTAAATAAGTGTCAAGTATTTATCACTACCTTCTGGATCGCATCGCAGTTAAGGCCGTGGCTATTGACGCAGCGAGGCGTGAAAAACCCCAGATAATTCCCCGCTACCAGGGACAAGATGCGTAAAATCGGCAACTTTAAAAGCAATAGCGGTAGCGGTGGACACCCCATAAGGCACGCCAGCGTTTTCTGGAGCCAAAAGCTGGGCAGTCATAGAAATAATCGGTTCATGCCCCACTACCAAAATGGCTTTACCGCCGACGGGAGCGTATTCCTCCACTAGCCGCAGTAGCCGCTCCGGGGAGCAATGATAGAGCTCGTCCTCTGCAAGTAGCTGCGCATCCGGGTAAGCCCTGCCAATCTGCTGGGCAGTTTGAGTGGCGCGAGCCGCCGTAGAATGCAAAATCAGCGCTACTTCAACGCCCTCTTTCACCAGAAGCGAGCCTAACTCTCGCGCCTGCCGCACCCCAGCCAGGGTCAAAGGACGGCCGTGGTCACCCCGACCGTAACCAGCCTGGGCATGCCGCACCAGCGTTAATTCGTAGCTCATAGCTCTATCCTAGCTAAGCCTCTAGAATGAAAACTAAGGACAAGGAGAGGTATGGCTTTAGCTAAAGGACCAGAAGATAATATCTGTTCGGCGCGCGGATGCGAGAACCCGGCAACCAAAGCGGTGCTATGGCGTAACCCCAAGATTCCCCGCCCCGTACATAAAACCTGGCTAACCTGCGATGAACATACCGAGTTTTTACAGCAGTACCTGGCTTATCGCTCTTTTCCCACTAAAGTAGTGCCTTTTAGCGAGGTAGATAGCGCTACTTTGGATTAGCCCCCGGATTATTTGCTAGCCCTCGCAAAGTAGCAAGCAAGGCCGGCACCTAGCTACGTCAGCTCGACTAAATCTAGGTAGTCGTCGCTCCATAAATCTTCATCCCCATCGGGCAGCAACAGTACCCGCTGCGGATTGAGCGCCTGCACAGCCCCCGGATCGTGGGTTACCAACACTACTGCCCCCTCGTATTGGTCGAGGGCGTGCAAGATTTCTTCCCGAGACGCCGGATCCAGGTTATTGGTAGGTTCATCTAGCAGCAACACATTGGCGCCGCTTACCACCAGGGTGGCTAAAGCTAGCCGGGTTTTTTCTCCTCCCGAAAGCACGCTGGCCGGCTTAAAAGCATCCTCCCCGGAAAATAAGAACTGTCCCAAAATGTTACGTACGTGGGTTTCATCTAGGTCGGGAGCCGCCGCGGTCATATTTTCATAAACCGTGCGGGCAGGATCTAGGGTTTCGTGTTCTTGGGCGTAATACCCCAGTTTGAGGCCGTGACCGGGAATGACTTCCCCCGCATCTAGCTCCTCGATCCCGTTTAAGACTCGCAGCAGCGTAGTTTTCCCGGCTCCGTTTTCCCCCAAAACCACCACTTTGCTGCCGCGGTCTATTGACAAATCTAGGCCGGAAAATACCTCTAGGCTGCCATAGGATTTCGCGAGGCCGCGCGCGTTCAGCGGCACTTTTCCACATGCTAACGGAGTGGGAAAACGCAGGCGGGCAACTTTTTCAGTTCTGGTTTCAGTTCCGGCCTCTTTTACCAGTTCTTCGGCTCGGCGTAACATTTGTTGCGCCGCGACTGCCTTAGTGGCTTTGGCTCGCATTTTTTCACCTTGCTCGCGCAATGCCTGTGCTTTCGCTAAGGCGTTTTGGCGTTCCCTACGCCGCCGCGCCTCATCTTGGGCACGCTGCTTCAAGTAGGCATCCCAACCCAGTTTGTATTGGTCTATAACCGCCCGGGAGGCATCCAGGTACCACACCTGGTTGACAGTGTCTTTTAGCAGCGCCGTGGAGTGGGTGACCATTACGAAGCCGCCGGCATAGGTGCGCAGGAAATCGCGGAGCCAAATGATGGAGTCATGGTCTAAGTGGTTGGTGGGCTCATCTAAAAGCAGTACATCCGGTTGGGAAAACAGTACCCGCGCCAGTTCTACCCGGCGGCGCTGCCCTCCAGAAAGGGTCGCCAGTGGCTGAGTAAGTGCGCCTTGGTCTAACCCTAAGTTGTGGGCAATCTGCATAGCTTCCGAGCGGGCAGCATACCCGCCGAGGCGGGTGAACTCTTCATCCAGGCGGGCGTATCTTTCTATTGCCTTGGCCTGGGTTTCCCCACTGGTGGTAGACATTTTTTCTTGAGCGTTCTCGATTGCTCGCAAAGTGCGATCCAAATCCCGCACCGCCAGTATCCGGGAAATCCCGTCCTTTTGCTTTACCCCGACTGCCGGGTCTTGTGACAGATACCCTACTGACCCGGAGGAAGTAACTTTGCCTTGAAAATCGATATTGTCGATTAGGTCTTGGGCTTCGTCCTCGCTGAGGGAACCGCTAGAGCGGTGTTTACCTAGAGCCACTAGCGCCGCGATTAAGCGCATAGTAGTGGTTTTACCAGCGCCATTGCGCCCAACTAGGCCGATGCGCATTCCTTTATCAATCCGCAAATTGGTGCGAGACACCAAGAGCCGCTGCCCGATCCGCACTTCCATATCTTGCGCATTAATCACGGTGTGGATTCTACCCAGGTGCTGCCAGTAGTTAAAACTGATCAGCCTATTGCCTGCCCCGAAAATGGTAGCGGAAGAGCCTCCCTGGACTAACTGGGAGATTTACAATAGTGCTTTAGCAAAGGTGCTGCAACAAAGGGAAAAGTCATGCCCGTAAATCTTAGCCGAAAAGACATTCAAGCTATTGATGCCGCCAAAGCCTACTATGGAGGTCTTCCCCAAAATGAGGTGGCGGCACGGCTGGGAATTTCGCGCCCTACCGTTTCTAAACTGCTGCGTTATGCGCGCGCCAAAGGGTACGTGAAAATCACGGTTAATGATCCCCGGCTAGCGGATTCTTCAACCGCTGAAGCTTTAATGACGCGCTTCGGTTTAGAGGAGGCGGTGGTGGTTTATCCCAGCGCTCCCGCAGATAGCGAAATCCGCAAAGCGCTGGGAGAAGCCGGCGCCCGAATGGTGGAAAAGGTGGTTAAGGATGGTGACACCGTGGGGGTTTCCTGGTCACGCACCATTGACGAGATCTCTAAGAATCTCACCGCCCAGTCGCGCAAGAAGGTTCAGATCGTGCAGCTGCGCGGAGGAGTGGGCGGGTTTGCGCGCGGACAAAGCGAAATCGAGGCGGTCAATCGTTTTGCTGAGGCTTTTAAGGCTGAGGCACACCTATTGGGAGCGCCCACCGTATTTCAAAGTGCCGAAGCCGAAAAGGCAATGATGAAAGAAAAGCAGGTGGCGACAGTCTTGAAATGCGGACGAGATTCGCAGGTAGCCGTCTTCACCGTGGGGGATGCGGCAAAAACCTCCTATCTTTTGTCCCTGCCTACCCTCTCGCGGGATGTGAAACTGATTTTAGAGAAAAAAGCAGTCGGCGATATTTGTTCCCGCTTCATCGATACCCACGGCCGGGTGTGTTTGCCGGAACTAAATGACCGTACGATGGCAATATCCCTGGCGCAGCTGCGGCGGATTCCCGACAAAATTATGGTTGCTGGAGGGGGCGCGAAAGTAGCGATTATCCGAGTCGCCCTGGAACACGGTTATGCTAATCGCCTAGTAATTGACGCGGCTACTGCTGCCCAAGTGCTAGATATGCGTGTGAACTAGCTATCTCCTAGGATGGCCATCATCGGGACAAAGAGCGTTCCCTGCGCCCCTACACCGAAGTCGGAAGTTACCAACTTTTTAACGTGTAATAAATTCTTGCTTACGGTTAAGCGAGGTAGGTCTCTGCGGTGTGAAATGCATAGCTATCAGGGCTTTAAAGCTTAGTAATCGAATCAAAGGCCATTAGGATGAGGGCATGACTGATATTAGTAAACTGCGTAAACCTAAAGCTTGGATGAGCGATATGGATGGGGTGCTCGTGCACGAATCGCTAGCATTGCCGGGCGCGAATGAGTTTATCGAAACTCTAAAAGAAAAGAATATTCCTTTCCTAGTACTGACCAATAACTCTATTTTTACCAACCGTGACCTATCGGCACGGCTAGCGTCTTCGGGGTTAGAGGTTCCCGAAGACCGTATCTGGACTTCTGCCAATGCTACTGCCGAGTTCTTAAATAGCCAGTCCCCCAACTCCACGGCTTTTGTCATTGGAGAAGCGGGACTGACCACTGCAATCCACGAAGCTGGATATGTGATGACCGAAAATGATCCGGAATATGTAGTTCTGGGTGAAACCCGCTTCTACGATTTCGTCAATATCACGAAGGGCATCCGTCTAATCGAAAAAGGCGCCAAGTTCATCTGCACTAACCCAGACACCACCGGTCCTTCTGAAGATGGCACGCTCCCGGCAGTAGGATCTGTGGCGGCTATGATTACCAAAGCTACCGGACGCAAACCCTATTTCGTAGGCAAACCGAATCCGATAATGTTCCGCGCCGGACTTAACAAACTGGGAGCTCACTCCGAGGACGCGGCGATGGTAGGTGACAGGATGGATACCGATATTCACGCCGGAGTAGAAAGCGGGATGGATTCTTACTTGGTACTATCGGGTTCAACTACCCGGGAAGATATCAAGAAATTCCCGTTTAGGCCGAAAGCCGTTTTCGACGGTATTGGTGACCTATTGCCTCTACTATAAATCTGATTCTATTTAATTGTGTGGGGGTCGGGTGGCATAGCTACCCGACCCCCACTGCCAATTAGAAGCTACTTAACTGAGTTGCCCTTTAGCCTCTAGTTCTACTCGCAAATCCTGAAATGCCGTATAGTTAGCTAAAATATCGATTTGGCCACTGCCGAACATACTAATGGCATGATAGGCGCTGTTTTCAATTTCGCAGGATACCCCTTGCTTTTGCAAACAATCTTGCACCTTATCGGCGCATTCTCCGGAGACAATAATTCTCGGGGTAGCGCGTAGGGGGGTGAAATCAATATCTTCAATCCAAGAAGGATCGGTTCCGTCACCAACCCGGGCATTGACCGCTAAGATCGCTCCCGTTGCCCCGGTGTGACGCATAGTGAGGGCTTCTCGCCATCCTGCGGGATTCTTAGCCAAAAGCAAATGCCCTTTGACCTCCCCTACCTGGCAGGTGGCGTAGCGTCCTGCCACTTCGGTAACTAGAGGGATTCCCTGGGCAGCGACAGATAGCGGTGCTCCCAACACGTTTGCTGCTGCCAAAGCCATTAGTGCATTACCTCGGTTTACCAAACCTGGTAGGTTAACCACTACTGATTGCTTGGCTTGCGGTCCAAACACTTCCATGGCACTACCTGACTTAACCGCTTCGTCCTCTCCGGAAGCCGCTTCCTCTAAACGATAGCTCCACGCGGGCTGCGGGCGACGGAAGGTCGGTTCGCCGGTAGAAAACCAATCATCTCCCTCGCGTTTAATTTCTTTACCAGAACGCGGGCAGACCAGGGAATCGTCAATCCAGCGGGTACCTACACTTACCCACACCTTTTCTTTCCCATCCCAGGCAGCTGAAGTAACCATCGGATCATCGCAATTAGCTACTACCGTAGCTTGGGGACTAAGAGCTACGGCCTGCCGTAAACGTTCTTCCACATGTCCGACCGCTCCCACTCGATCTAGCTGGTCACGAGAAAGATTCAAATACAGCAACACCTGGGGTTTAACTTCCGCAGCGACCAGGGGAACATGCATTTCATCAACTTCTAAAACCACATAGGGAGCCGAAGGATTTTCCATAATCGCGGCGATTACCCCATTTTCCATATTGTCTCCACCGCGATTAGTCGCTACTGATTCCCCTGTCTGTAGTAAGGCGTTCACCAACATTTTTGTGGTGGTAGATTTCCCGTTAGTACCAGTAACCAAAGCTACCTTTTTCCCGGCAGCCAGTCGGCTCATAATATCGGGACAGATTTTTTGTGCTACTCGCCCGCCAATCATCCCCCCGGAGCCCTTACCCAGAGTGCGGGAGGTAAAAGCGGCAATTTTCCCGGCAGTAACTGCTAAATATCCTTTAAATCCAAAATTCATGGTTAAAGACTACAAGAATTTTTTCTCGGCACCGCTATGGCAAACTAGTGAGATTCTTTACGAAGTCCTTTAGCTAGAGATTACCTAAAGTGGCCACCATCACCGCTTTAATCGTGTGCATGCGGTTTTCTGCTTGATCAAACACAATTGAGCGTTCCCCGCGGAACACCTCATCGGTCACTTCCAGGGCATCTAAACCAGTCTTTTGGTAAATATCCTCTCCCACAGTGGTGGCGCGGTCATGGAAAGCCGGCAGGCAGTGCAAAAATTTTGCCTGCTCCCCTGCCGCCTCCATTAGCTGAGAATTCACCTGGTAGGGTAATAGCAGCTTAATCCGCTCGTCCCATACCTCTTTCGGCTCCCCCATCGAGACCCAGACATCGGTATACAAGAAATCTGCACCCTTAACCCCGGCAGCCGGGTCATCGGTGTGGGTGATTTTCGCGCCAGTTTGAGCAGCAATTTCATGTGCTTTATCGATCCAGCACTGTTCATTCCACAGCTGCTTCGGCCCTATAATCCGCACATCCATGCCCATCATTGCCCCGGAAATCAGTAGGGAATTCGACATGTTATTGCGGGCATCACCCAGGTAAGCAAAAGAAATATCGCTCAAGTCTCGCCCGGAATGCTCCCTCATAGTTAACTGGTCACAAAGCATTTGGGTAGGATGCCACTCATCGGTTAGCCCATTCCAAACAGGTACCCCCGACAGGCGCGCCAAAGTTTCTACATCCTCTTGACGACGTCCTCGGAACTCAATCCCGTCATAGAAACGTCCCAGTACTTGCGCAGTGTCTGCCATAGATTCCTTATGCCCAATCTGGGAGGCGACCGGGTCTAGAAAGGTTACATGTGCTCCCTGATCATAGGCAGCTACTTCAAAAGAACAGCGAGTTCGGGTAGAAGTTTTTTCAAAAATGAGGGCAATATTTTTTCCTTTTAGATAAGGCTGTTCAGTTCCTTCATATTTGGCTGCTTTTAACTGCGCCGCCAAATCCAGTAGGTAGCGCCACTCTTCGGCGGTGAAATCGAGTTCCTTAAGAAAATGGCGACCAGATAGTAATGCCACAGTTTAACCTTTCTGTTTAT
>CAMYAU010000009.1 GCA_947253735.1 uncultured Varibaculum sp.
GACTTGATCAGACGCTCCACGCTGAAAGAATCATGCCCTACGCTAGCGCGAATTCCGGGAACCTTGTTGGCGACAATCGCCATCCCGATTCCAGTTCCGCATAGCAGTAGCGCACGATCAGCTTCTCCGGCTGCAACCATGCGAGCCCCCTTGATACCCACATGCGGGTAGTCAACGTCCTCGCCGGCTTTCAACCCAATATCAATTACTTTTTCAACGCGTTCGTCTGACTCTAAATCTTTTTTGATTATTTCTTTGTAGTCAACAGCGGCTGAATCTGCTCCGATTACGATTCGAAGTCCCATTACTTTCCTCCTCTGGTCATCATCTTTGAGACCTAATTCTTTCTACAACAGTTAGGGTGATTGTCCCTACCTGTTCTTAATTTCTGCACTTATGAGCGTACGCGATCTAAAGAGCGTTTGGCCGCAGCCACCACCTCGTCGCTGTTTAATCCGAAATGCGCGAAGAGGTCGCCAGCTGAACCGGGCAAACCAAAGCCCTCAATTCCAATACTCTCACCGTTATCTCCAACGAGGTCACGCCAAGGATCGACGAGACCAGCTTCGATAGAGACCCGAGCCTTGACAGCCGGCGGTAGTACCTGCTCGCGGTAAGCTGCATCTTGAGCTTTGAACCATTCCATACAGGGGACCGAAACTACCCGAGCCGCAATAGATTCTTTAGCTAAAGCTTCCCGTGCCTGTAGGGCAAACTGAACTTCAGATCCGGAAGCCAGCAAAATAACATCCGGTTGTCCCTCGGTATCAGCCAAAATATAGGCGCCTTTGCTGACATTCTTAGCGCTTGCTAGTGCCTGGGCACCTGCACCTTCCATGTCTTCGCGCTCTACGGTCGGCAATCCCTGGCGGGACAGAATCAGCCCGGCCGGGCCGCGGCGACGCAGGATCTCTAGCCAGCAAGCGGCGGTTTCATTAGCATCCATGGGGCGCACCATGGCCAAGTTGGGAATCGCCCGGTAGGCAGTCAGATGCTCCACCGGCTGGTGGGTAGGACCGTCTTCGCCAACCCCGATGGAATCGTGGGTCCACACATAAGTGACGGGGATATTCATCAGCGCAGCTAGACGTACTGCACCGCGCATGTAATCACTGAAGACAAAGAAGGTTCCCCCAAATACCCGGGTGAGTCCATCGAGACCGATGCCGTTCATAATTGCGCCCATACCGTGTTCGCGTACCCCGAAGTGTAGTACCCGACCGAAGGGGTTACCCTTCCACATATCGGTTTGCGCGGATTCGGGGATAAAGCTGGGAGCACCGGCAATCGTGGTGTTATTTGAACCGGCCAGGTCAGCGGATCCACCCCAGAATTCGGGCATTACGGCGCCGATGGCAGAAATAACTTTTCCAGAGGCCGCGCGAGTAGCCAAGGATTCTCCAGCGGCAAATACCGGGAGTGCATCCTCGATACCTTCGGGTAGCTTGCCCGCAAGAATCCGCTCTAATAGCTCGTTCTTGTCCGGATTTGCCTGTTTCCAAGCCTCGAACCGAGGATCCCAGTTGGAGTGCGCCTCCTGGGCACGGGCCGCGGCGTTGTCGCGGGAATGCTTTACGGCATCCTCGTCGACATCAAACATCTTCTGCGGGTCTGCTCCTAGAGCTTCTTTCAATCCCTTGAGCTCTTCTGCTCCTAGTTTGGCACCATGAATTGCACCAGTGTTTTGCTTGGTAGGCGAGGGCCAACCAATAATGGTGCGCAGGGCGATGATGGAGGGCCGATTCTTTTCGGCCTTAGCTGCATTAATTGCCTGGTCAAGAGCGTTTACATCCTCTTCGTACTTGCCATCAGCAGCCAGCCAATCAACGCGCTGAGTGTGCCAGCCATAAGATTCATAACGCTTAAGCACATCCTCTTGGAAAGCAATATCGGTGTCATCCTCAATGGAGATGTGGTTATCGTCCCAAATCACGATTAAGTTACCAAGATCTTGCACCCCGGCCAAGGAGCAAGCTTCCCCGGAAATACCTTCCTGCAGGCAGCCATCGCCAGCAATTACGTAGACGTTGTGGTCGAAGGGGCTTTCACCTAGGGGAGTGTCGGGGTCTAGCATCCCGTGTGCACGCCGCGAGGCCATTGCAAAACCTACCGCGGAAGCGATACCTGATCCTAGCGGTCCGGTGGTTACCTCTACGCCCTTAGTATGTCCATGCTCTGGGTGACCAGGAGTGTAGGAGTTGAAAGTACGGAACTTCTTTAGATCATCTAGTTCTAGGTCTTGGCCTGCCAGGTAAAGTTGAATGTACTGCAGCAAGGAGGCGTGTCCTGCCGAAAGCACGAAGCGATCGCGGCCTAGCCAATCAGAATCTTTAGGATCGAAGCGCAAGTGACGCTGGTACAGTAAGTAGGCAGCTGCAGCTAGCGAAATCGGGGTGCCCGGGTGGCCGCTACCGGCATTTTCTACCGCATCGGCAGCCAAAAGCTTTGCTGTTTTAACTGCGCGTTGATCAAGTTCATTCCACTCAATGGTCATATTTTTCCCTTCCAACGTTGGATTATGTGGGTATTTACTCTGTTGTCGATGCTAACAGTTTGCCTATGAAAAATTGTCGTCTTACAGGTTTTGTTCACAAAAGTGCAAGGACATTTTTCTAAAACTTATTTTTTCACTGGAGAGGTCTTTCTCTCTATGTGACTTAACGAGTTTGATAAGCTGTTTTTCCTTCCTCACCATTTGAGCATGATTTTGAGGGGCTTTCGCTGTCAAGCCATAACGTACAAGAACCTCAACCTACAAGAACCTCAACCTACAATCCGATAATGTACATTATGTCAACTAAATCGAATGTTGCACGGTAACCCGCCATCCCCTTTCTCCATGGCAGGCAGATAAACCATTTTGAGTTTAGGGCTAGCAAGCGTTTGAATTACTTTGGAAGGATTCCGAAATAACAAAGGAGAATATCCACGATGGCAGCTGATGAGCCGCTAAAACCGCCGCTTAAGGCACTAGGTGATTCCCTAGAGGCGGAAGTAAAACAAAGCAATAGTAAAAAACATCCAGTTAATCAGATACCGTCGGCCCCGCGGACCGCACTATTATCGGTACAACACGTATTGGCCTTCTATGCGGGCGCTGTGGTTGTTCCCCTGTTAGTCGCCCATGGTTTAAAGCTAGATCCCGCTACTACGGTGCACCTAATTAATGCCGACCTATTTACTTGTGGCATTGCCACCCTGATTCAGTCAATTGGTTTTTGGCGGATTGGTGTCCGGCTACCGATTATTCAAGGGGTAACCACGATGGCGATCTCCCCGATGATCGCCATTGGTTTGGCCGTTAACCAAAATGGTGGCACCGAAGTGCTTCCTACTATTTACGGTGCGGTGATTGTGGCCGGGCTGTTTACTTTTTTCGCAGCGCCACTTTTCGCCAAATTAATTCGCTTTTTCCCGCCGCTTGTTATTGGGATCGTACTGACTACTATGGGTACCACTTTGCTGGGGGTATCCGCTGCGGATGTAATAAACCATGTTGAACCGGGACAACCGGTTCTTGGCAAGGATTTGGCTTATGCTCTCGGAACCCTGGCGATAATCGTTATCATCCAGCGCTTCTTTAAAGGTTTTATGGGCACCCTAGCCGTGCTAGCCGGCCTGGTAATCGGCACTGGCCTGGCGGCAGTAATGGGCGATACCTCATTTAACCAAGTAGGGAAATCCTCTTGGGTAGCGGTTACTACCCCGTTCTATTTCGGCTGGCCCCAGTTCTCCCTCACCGCCTGCATCTCTATGATCGTGGTGATGCTACTGACTATGGTGGAAACTACCGGAGATGTCTTTGCCACTGGTGAAATTGTCGGCAAACGTATTGGAAAGAAAGATATCACTGCTGCTCTACGCGCTGATGGACTGTCTACTACTTTAGGGGGAATTTTAAACTCCTTCCCCTACACCTGTTTCGCGCAGAACATTGGTTTAGTCCGGCTCACTAAGGTACATTCTCGCTGGGTAGTAGCCTGTGCTGGCGGAATTATGATCATTTTGGGGGTTATTCCCAAGGCCGGAGCCATTGTAGCCTCTATCCCCTCCCCGGTTCTGGGCGGAGCCTCTCTGGCGTTGTTTGCCAACCTGGCACTGGTGGGGATTCAAACTCTTTCGCGGGTCGACCTTTCCGATACCCGTAATGGAATCATTCTGACTACTTCCATCGGCCTAGCAATGTTAGTGTCCTTCCAACCCTCAATTGCGGCGGTTTTCCCCGCCTGGGCACAGATTTTCTTTGCCTCGGGCGTAACCCTGGGATCGATTACTGCGATCCTTCTAAACCTACTGTTCTTCCATGTGGGGCCGCATTCCAAAGGTGAGGACGTGGCGCTGGGAACAACCGGAAAACGGCGTTCTCTACGGGCAGTTAATAAGATGAGCTCCGAAGAGTTTGTAAACACATTCGCCCGCTTGTTTAACGGGGTGACTTGGCCGCTGCAAGCAGCAGCCGAGATGCGTCCATTTAAAGACGCAGGCGAACTCAAAGAGGCACTCCAAGATGCGGTAATGGTGGCAGAAAAAGAGGCTCAAGATCAGCTGATCGCTTCCTACCCAGACGTAACTGCAATGCTAATTGCCAGTGACAGCGAAGCTAAGGAAATCTCTCAAGATGTTGGTTCTTTGGCTTTAGGGCAGCTCACGGAAGACCAAAAGGCGCAGTTACGCACCCTAGAAAGTTCCTACCACGAAAAGTTCAACCTGCCGCTAGTAGCGCTACTATCCCGGATGGACAGCGTAGACGAGATCATTAAGGACGGCCTGCATCGTCTAGAGAATTCGCCGCGGCATGAACGGGTGGTTGCCTTAGGACAGGTGGTAGAGGTAGCCAATGATCGCTTAGAGATCATGATGGCGGATGCCAACCCCATTCGTTCAGCTTGGAGCCGCAAGTTCGAGCAACTCGACTAAGCCAGAGGCTTAGTTAGCCTTGCTTGCCGGATACGGAATTATCCCAAGCAGGATCGAACCCACCCGGGGTTTTCCATACCCGGGTGGGCAGATCCCCCGGCAGGTATTGGTTATTTTCTGAACAGAAGATTGGTCCTTCCGGATCACTATTAGTCTTCATCTGCGCCCGGTAGTCGCGCAGGGCACCAACTGCCCATTTTCCTAGGAATATCAGAGCTACCAAGTTTACTAATGCCATCAGGGCTGTCGCCCAGTCGGCTATCGACCAAACCGATTTCAAGGGGAGAATCGCTCCAATCGCAGTAGAGGCGATTACCAGTAGCTTCAGGGGCAACGCCGAACGATCTACCCCCACAATAAACTTGTAGTTAGTTTCTGCGTAAGTATAGTTCCCCAAGATAGTGGAATAACCGAAACAAACCATCATTAACATAACGAAGATAAATACCACGGTTTGAGTAGTGCTATTGGAGCCTAAAGAAGTCACTATAGATTCCATGGTGAGCACTGCCCCGTCCTGATGGCTTTGATTGTCCCAGAAAGGTACCGACATCAAAATAATGAAGGCGGTGGAGGTACAAACCAACATGGTGTCTACGAATACGCCCAGGGCTTGAATCATACCTTGAGTGGCAGGGTGACGCACGGTGGCGATGGCGGCAGCGTTAGGAGCTGACCCCATTCCGGCCTCATTGGTAAATAGGCCGCGTTTTGTACCGGTGGTTATCGCAGCAATGAACGCTCCCCCGGCTCCGGCAACTGCCGGCGGCACATACGTGTTTGATTGTCCGAAGGCCCCCACAAAAATTTCCCGGAATACGAAGGGAATCCGCTCGTAGTTTAGGATGATCACCAAAATGCCCATACCTACATAGAGCAGCGCCATTGCGGGCGCCAAGTATTCGGAGAATCGGGCGATTTTACGTACCCCACCTACTACTAAAGGCAAAGTTAACAGTACCAAGATGAGGGCGGTTGCCCAGACTGGGAATCCGAGATAATCAGAACTCGCAAGCTGCGAAATCGAGTTCGCCTGGATCATCTCAAAGCTAAAGCCGTAAGCAAAGATTAGCAGGACCGCGAATACTATTCCCCAAGTGCGTGATCCCAGACCACGTTGAATATAGAAGGCCGGTCCACCTCGGAAAGTGCCATCCCCGTTGCGGATTTTAAATAGCTGCGCCAAGGTAGCTTCCACGAATGCAGTAGCCATCCCTACCAGGGCGACTACCCACATCCAGAAAACGGATCCAGGACCGCCGGCAACTACCGCTAAAGCGACTCCGGTAATCGATCCAGTCCCCACCCTATCGGCCAACCCAATCGCAAACGCCTGGAAGGAAGAAACCCCGCCTTCGGAGCCTCCCCGGGAGCGAGTAATCACTTTTAGCATGTGGGAAAACATCGTCACCTGCATGCCTTTAGTGCACACGGTCAGCCAGATTCCCACTCCCAGCAAGGTGATCATTAACAGCCAGACTACCGAGTTGGCATAGGCGGTATCTAGCAGACCCGAGATAGTTTCATTCCACTGGTCAAAGGCGCTTAGCGATTCTTTAGAGGCCGAAATCGGCATTGGTTACTCCTTTATAGCGGGGTGGGAGGAAGCAACTCTGACTATTTAGTCGGCAGCCAACTCCTAAAACTTGTTTAAATATACTCGCCGTAGCGGGTAGTTAAAAAATTGCTATATTTTGTAAACCTTGGAAAAAGAAACTCAGGAGATACTCTCTCCTCTTTTTAAGCCGGTACTGCCCATAAAAGCTGAGGCAGCGCAGTCACTTTTACCCGATCTCCGACAATGAACGGTTCGTCTTCGCTTTGGCGACGGCTGGCTAATACCCCAAATTCAGTTTCGACTTGTAAAAGATAGGTGCCTCCTTCAAATAAAGAAGCAACTACTTGCCCCACCTCCCCCTGAATTGGATCAGATCTTTGTTCAGCAGAAAGAGCGGAAATTTTAATGGAATAGGGCGAACCTAGCGCAACTACCGGGCAATATTTTCCACTGTCCTGCGCTAAAGTATCTGCAGCAGGAATCTCTAGATATTGTCCAAAAGCGGTAAAAAGTGCGTTTACCTGCCCAAATCGATCCTTCTTAATTAGTGCAGTGGTAGCAACTTGGGTGGTAGCTCCCAGATAGAGGGCGGTTTCCAGATCGACGGGGTGAGCCACTAAATCCTGGGGGTAATCATCTTGGACAATTTTTCCCTCGCGCAACAAAATAATCCGGTCGGCAATTGCAAAAGCTTCCGTAAGATCGTGGGTGACATATAGGGAGGCCGCGCCAATACGACGATGAATCCGCAGGATTTCTCCCCGTAACCGTAAACGAGAATAAGGATCAACATGGGCTAGGGGCTCATCAAAAAGTAGCCAGCTTGGGCGGCGCAACAGTGCTCGAGCTAAAGCCACCATTTGCCGCTGCCCTGTAGATAACGAACCCGGATATCGGCGGGCAAAGGAACTTAACCCTAGGTCAGTGAGCGTCACCTGTAGGTCTTCTGCGTTTCCGCCGGCTAACGCCACGTTTTCTTGCACTGTCAGATGGGGGAAAAGGCCGTCCCTATCGGCTACCAACGCGCTGGCACGCTCGCCGGGAGGATAATTAGATACCTCCTCTTGCCCACAGAAAATCCTTCCACTCGCTGGTTGTAAACCGGCGATGGCTCGCAATAAAGTAGTTTTCCCAGCCCCGGAGGGACCAATAACTACCACGAGTTCGCCCGGGTCGATATTAAAAGATACCGGGCCGAGTATCGTATTGCTATCTTTAGATACCGCAAGGTCATGTACCCTTAAGTTTTTTTGAATCACTTATTAACATCCTTCGGGAGCAGCACAAAGGTAATGATACTAGCCAAAAAAACCACAGAAGATAACCCGAATGCCTCTGAATAGTTAGCTTGGTCTAAAAGCTGGAAGATTTGTGGTACCGCCACTTGCTTATCTGAACTGGCAACCCAGATAATCGGCGCAGACAAAGTCGAAGAAATGGATACTACTACCGCCAGTATCAGCGAAAAATACCGCCATACAGCTGGGAAATAGACCCTCCAGACTAGCTGGGAAAATTGAATACCCAGTACTTCCGCTGATTCTCTACCGACGGAAACTATCCCCCTCAAAGGTTCTGCCAAAAAATGAGTCACAGGCAAAGCCACTAATAAAAACGAACATATGATCAAAAAGTTACCGTCAAATAAAAATCCTATTTGAGTACCGCTACTTCGTTTCGCTAAAATCCAGCCAGCTCCGATGGCAGAACCTGGTAAGAAAAGTAGAAAAAAGAAAAGTAGATCTGCGCCAAAATGGTGAGCTTTAATCCTTGTAGCTTCCGTAGCCCCTAATACAAGTAAGCAAATTAAGGCTACGATTAAGGCGAGAAAAAGGGTATTTATAATTGCTTCCCCTTTCCCCCAAGGGAAAGTAGCTTTGAAAAGAATATAAGTTACTAAAAATAAAGTAACTACCGCGTAGGAAAAGATTCCGAAAACCCGCCAACCAGTTATAAATCCAAAACGAAAAGTTTGCGGTGATCTTTCCTCTCCCCCAAGATCACTATAAGTTCCCAGCGTATACCCCAGTCCCACCAGGACAGATACGCAAAGAGAAAGACCGGTCAGCACCAGGGAACCCCATCCCAGAAAAGCGAGGTCAAAACTACCTATAGATCTTAACCAGAGCGCATGAGCAAGGTTCATCTTCTTGCCTCCAAGGAGGGCAGGCACCAAAGGATCTGAAAGCGCCAAGGTAAAGGTGATTCCTAGTGATAAAGGCACACTGGAAGAAATCGGGGATCCGAAAACCAGACGAAAGATTTGAAAACGTCCTAATCCGAGAATTCTTGCCTGATCTAGCTGCCAGCTTTGCACAAATTGCAGCATCAACCTGGTGGAAAAATATGCCAGAGGAGTAAGCGAAAACCCGAAAACCAAAATAACGGGGATTAATCCCTGAATATAGTTGGAGTATTCTCCCAGGACTGAGCGCAATACTCCAGCTACAACGAAAGGAGGTATAGCTACGGGGGCTAAGCAAAGCACTTCTAACCAAGTCCTCACTTTTGTTGAAAAAAACCGCGCCCCTAAAGCGGCATAGGTTCCCCATATTGTGGCGATTAATGCACCCATACCTGCCTCTGCCAGGGAAATCCCCAATGATCTGGAGACTAACTCTTGTCCTTTGCTGGGGCTAACAATTGCAGTTTCGATTACCCAAAATAGCGGCCAACCAGCGATTAAAGCGCAGGTGGCCACAATGATTAAGCGAAAAAATAAACGAAATAGCGACTTCTTCATTAGTCCCACATTTGTTTAGCGAACCACGATATCCAAAAATCCCGTCTATGGGCAAAAAGGGCGGGATTTATATCCAACACAGGAGGTGCCGCCGGTGAAGCAATTTGGTTTTGTAATGAATGACGAGTTTTACGGCTGGTAGCTAGTTGTGAATGCGGAAAACTAGATGCGACTTTTTGTCCTTGGCTACTGGCAAGCCAGTCTAGAAATTCCTTTGCCGCTGTAGCGTGTTTACTCCCTTTAAGCAGGGCTGCTCCCCCTATTTCATATGACGTACCTTCAGCAGGATATGAAATGGTTAAAGCATGTTTCAATGTGGAATTAGGCAAGCAATAGGTCGTAGTAGTAATGGCAATGGCAGCCTCCCCGGCCTGGACTACCCGAACGGGAGAAGCCTCGGAAGAAGTTAAGCGGGAGACATTGAAGTAAATGCTCTTGATAGCGTTCTTAGTGTCTGATCCATAAATCGATTCCAGGGTTCTTAAAACTGTAAATCCAGTTCCGGAGGTAAGCGGGTTCGAGGCACTAATTAGGCCCCGATAAGATTCATTACGAAGATCTTCCCAAGAGTTAGGTACCGAGAGCTGGTATCGCTTCAGGATCTCCGGGTCAGAGCAAAAGCCCAGTAACGTCCCATAAATTCCAAACCAGTAACCTTCTGGATCTCGAAATTGTTTGGGAATATCGTGAATATGCTTTGGGTAATAGGGGGAAAGGAGACCTTTGGATTTAGCTGCAATAAAATTTTCGGCAGGTCCGCCTATCCACGCATCGAATTCAGGCTTAAAGCGATTGGTATTTAAACGAGTTAATGCTTGTACGGTTGGCAAGCGTACATACTTTACGGAACGACCAGAAAACTTACTGAAATCTTCTTGCCATTGTTCACATACTGATTCTTTATTGGAACAAAGGAAAGCAAACTCGTGCCTGTCAGTTAGACCGCAACCGCTGACAAGCATGGTGCTAATAATCAGTAGGGTAATAAAACGAGCAGATCGCATTCATGACCCCAGGTCTTCCAGAACGTAACCGCCCCCGCGCAAAGTATGAATAATTTCCGCACTGCCGGCAGCGCGGAGTTTGGCACGCAGGCGATAAACCGTGGTTTTTACCATGTCCCGCCCTCCCGAGGTAGAGGTGGTTTCCCAAACCTGGTTTAGCAGATCCCTGATGTTAAGCACTCGCCCGTTTGCCTGTGCCAACACTCGTAGTAACTTAAATTCAGTTTCGGAAAGCTTCAGATCTTTTCCCTGGTAATAGGCGCGTCCTCGGGGTGTATCAAGAGCCAGAGGACCTAGTTCCTGGCGTGCTTCGACCTGCCGGGTTTTATGGGTGCGACGTAGGATCGCTTCCGCCCGTAAGGATAATTCTCTCGGGGAAAATGGTTTCGCCAAATAGTCATCGGCTCCAGCTTGTAAACCTTCGATCCGCTGCTGCGGATCGCCTAAAGCGGTAAGCATAATGATTGGAATTTTTGTCGCTACTCTAATTCGTTTTGCCAGTTCAACCCCGGAACCATCAGGCAACATTAAATCTAAAATCACTAGCGCCAAATCTGAAGTTTTCACTATTTTCCAGGCTGAGGTGGCACCGGCTGCTTCCAGAACCTCACATCCAGCTTCTTCTAGCGCGAAACGAACAATTTCCCGCATTTGGGCTTCGTCATCAACTACCAGTACCAGCGGTTTCACTTCATCCCTCCCTTGGGCAGACTCACTACGAATGTAGTTCCTCGTCCCTCTAAGGTATCAACCAAAACCTCTCCCCCATGACCGCGGACGATCTGGGAAACTACCCCTAGTCCCAGTCCCGCCCCCGAAGCTGCGGTAGCTGCCTGAGCGGTTTGCCCTCCATAGTAAGTAAAAAGGCCACGGCGCTGCCCTTTGGAGATTCCTACCCCGTTATCGCTAACCTCTAAAATAACCTGCGATCCGTTTTGAAACGAACGCACCACGATTTTTACGCCTTCGCGGCAATGCCGGGCGGCATTATTAATTAGATTCCAAACCACCTGGGATAAAAGTTGCCGATCTCCTCGAACATATAGCGGCGCTCCCGGGTCAGTTAGTAAAATATCTACCGATAAAACATCTCGTACCTGAGATGCAGCCTCTCTAACCAGGGCCCGCAAGTCAAGGTCTTCAATTTCTAGACGTAATCCAGATCCGCGAATCTTTGCCCCAGTTAAGAAGGTTTCCGCCAGGCGAATTGCATGACCAGAATTAGTGGTAACTGTGTGTAACAGTCGGGTCTGCCGGTCATCTAGCGGGGTATCTTCTAATAGTTCAGCTGCCCCGGAAATCAATGCCAGGGGGGTGCGGATTTCATGACTTAAAAGATCAGTGTTAGTCGCTTCGCGAGGAGGTATCACCGCCTTGCGGGCAGGCAGATGCCAGATCCATTTGTGCAGGCCGTAGCCACCTAAGATTCCGGCACTGAGGCCAACTAAGAATATTAGAATTTCCACCGTTAGCCGGCGTTTCGCCGCGCACGAGCAGCAGCGAGTTCATCGGGAACTTTAAGTTCTTGCTTAGCTGAGTCCACCGGAAGCTCTGCCAGAGTTCCTTCGATTTCTCGCCACACCCGCCCGACTGCGATGCCAAATACGCCTTGTCCCCCTTGCACCAGGTCAATTACTTCATCTGTAGAGGTACACTCATACACGGAGGCCCCATCGGACATCAAGGTTATGGAAGAAAGTGACTCGACTCCTCGTTTAGATAGGGCATCAACTGCCACCCGAATCTGCTGCAGGGAAACACCCGTATCTAGCAGGCGCTTGACTATTTTTAGCACCAGAATATCGCGGAAGGAATAGAGCCGGTGCGAACCCGAACCCTTAGCTGAACGGATCGTAGGTTCAACCAATCCGGTACGTGCCCAGTAGTCAAGTTGACGGTAGGTTATCCCTGCTGCTTTGCAGGCGATGGGGCCGCGATAGCCAGTTTCAGTATCCAGATCCGCTAAGGTATCTCCAAACAACATGCCTTGCGAACGCTGCGGGCGTGGCTGCCTATCCATGGGCTGACTCCCTGATGATTGATTTAACTACTGTCTTAAAGGTATTTTTTTTGGCCTGGCCGGTCAAGAACCATTTACGGAAAGTCTCAAGCTTTACTTTAGGTTTAATTCAGATTTTCGGCTGAAACCCTTACCATCTGCAAGAACATTTGCGCAGCAGCTTCGGAAAGTTCTTGCGTCTCTGATATATGTCGGGCTTTCACTGCGCCATTAAGCCGATAACCAGCAGGAGTAGCTGCCCGTTCTACTAAATCTAATAGACGCAGGGCAGCGGTTTTCAAGAAACGCAGTTGCCGCGGAGGAACCCCTTGCTCCACCAGAATGCTGGCGAGCTTGACTATTTGGTGACTGCGAGCCGGAAAGCGGCCCGCAAGATCCGGAGAAACCAGCCCCGCCTGCACAAAGGAGTCTAATTCGGCAGTAGAAATCCCGCTTAAATCCAAAAGTTCTCGGGTCGTAAGTGCCCCATCAGGCGCCGAAGAACTAATCAAATGTCCTTCCGAGGCTACCAGGCGTGCCGCCTGCTGCGGAGGGGGAACCTCGCTGAGGGTATGCCCCGCATCTAATTGCGCCAGCTGCTCGCAAATAACTCGCAGCGGCAAAAAAGAGTCACGTTGGCGCGACAGACAAAAGCGCAACCTCTCGATATCAGCTGCGGAATATTTACGGTAGCCAGAGGCAGTGCGCGCCGGTGATACGATCCCCTGCTCCTCTAAAAAACGCAGCTTAGATACCGAAATAGTGGGAAACTCAGACTTTACCCGTTCGACCACTTTACCGATCGAAAAAACTGGTTTAGTAGATACACCCGCAGGCCAAGGAGCAGTTTTAGGCTCCGACTGCGAGCGCCGCCGCGCCGCTGCCGATACCAATGTTATGCAGTCCTCCGCGAAGCGTAATAAACCATCCGGTATTTGCCTATTTGCACGCTATCGCCAGTTTTCAACAGGACTGAATCTACCCGTTCCCGGTTAATATAGGTGCCATTGAGGGAACCGGCATCCCGAACCAGATATCCACCCTCTTCGCGCTGAAAATAGGCATGCTTGCGAGATACAGTCACGTCATCGAGAAAAATATCGCATTTAGGTTTGCGTCCCACCGTGACTTTCTCCGCGTTCAACAAGAAACGAGCGCCCACATTGGGACCGCGCACGACTACCAGCAAAGCTGACCCCTCCGGAAGCTGCGCGATAGTGTTGCGAGCATCCTCCGAAAGCGCGCTGTTACCAGCCAGATCATCTTCCCTGATCGCACCAATAACTGCGGTAGTTATGGGATCTGCCAAGTCGTTTTCGCTCATGGAGCTCTCCTCTTGCTATTTTCTAGTTCCCCTCCACCAAGGGGCCTTTCAATGTTAGCGCAAAAAGTTTTCTGACTCACCAGTTTGTCACATATTGGTAACAAACTTTTGGGGCTCGAAAATATAGGACATACGCCGACGCTGGTATAGTTTGCGCCATGACCGAACCCGTATCGCATCTTGTTTTAACCTTGTCCTGTCCGGATCGTCCTGGCATTGTCCATGACGTTACTAAAGTGATCGTCGAGGTAGAAGGAAACATCGTCGACTCTCAACAGTTCGATGATCCGGAAACAAAAAGTTTCTTTATGCGGGTTGAGATCCACACGCCGCGTGGCGTACAGGAAGTCCGAGAGGCTTTCACCCCCTTGGCAGAGCAGTATTCCATGCGTTGGAGCGTGAATGAGGTCGACAAAAAGATTCGTACCATTATTATGGTTTCCAAAGAGGGACACTGCCTGTCCGACCTGCTATATCGTCGCCGGAATCTGAATCTACCTCTCGAAGTAGTGGCTGTAATAGGTAATCACCCGGATTTGGCTCCCCTGGCTCAGTTCTATGACGCCCCCTTCCTGTGCATCCCGGTTACCAAAGACACTAAAGCAAAGGCTGAGGCAGAGCTACTCGCCCTCATCGACGCCGAGAACGTGGAACTGGTGGTGTTAGCACGCTACATGCAGATCCTGTCCGACAAAGTATGCGAGCGTTTGCATGGCAAAGTGATCAATATTCACCACTCTTTCTTGCCTTCTTTCAAGGGGGCGCGTCCCTATCACCAGGCGCATCAGCGGGGAGTCAAATTAATCGGAGCAACTGCCCATTTCGTAACCCCCGACCTAGACGAAGGTCCAATTATTGCCCAAGAGGTGATTCCCGTGTCTCACCGCGACTCCACTGCTTCTATGGTGCAAAAAGGACAGGATGTAGAACGACGGGTGCTTGCACAGGCAGTTACTTGGTATTGCCAGCGGCGAATCCTCCTAAACGGTAACCGCACCGTGGTTTTTGAATAGGCGGAACTTAGAAGATCCGGATCCGCCCTGCATACTTTTGCGGGTGCGTCCTCTTAAATGCCTCTTATTTTTGACACCGGGGGCACCAGTAACTACGTCTACCGGCCACTATCTGGTCGCGAACAATCGCTCCGCAACGCCGACAAGGCTGCCCAGAACGCTGGTAAACCCAAAATCGCCCTTGAGAGGGATCATCAGTAGTGCAGATAAGGCCTTCTTTAAGGCCGCGACGCATTTGGGAACGCAAATCTTCCCACAGCGCGCGCAGACGTTTCACCGAGACTTTAGCTGCCTGCCGGTTCGGGTTAATCCCGCAACGGAAGAGGCATTCTGCGCGGTAAATATTACCGGGGCCAGCAATAAAGGATTGATCCATCACTACTTCCCCAATCCGGCGCGTAGTTTTGCGGGCGCGGGCAATAAAATCCTCGGAACTGCAAGATTCCACCAGTGGATCAGGCCCCAGACGGGCTAAAATTTTCTCCACCCCCGCTTTATCGAGCAGCTCACACTGGTTAGGGCCAGATAAATCCGCTACGGCCCGCGAAAACTCTAGCCGTAGCCGCACGTTCTCCCCGGGAGGACTCGGTTGGAACTGGCCGGAAAAATGCTTATAGGTGTCTCCGGGGTGTTCTCCCGCCATCCGAGGAGCGCCAATATGCCCGGGTAAAACAATCCCCTTGTCAGCTTGAAACTTCCAAGAACCGTAAAGCCCTAAATGCACATGCAAAGTTGCTGGCTGCGGAATATCAAAATCAAGGAAGAGGTGCTTACCCCAAGCCCAGGGACGAGTAATTTTCGCGTTATCGAGGGCAGAAGCGCCCTCAGCAAAACGTCCCTGTGGGGAAGTAGCATGGGCCTTACTCAGTTTCGCTAGCTCGGTAAAAGCAATGGCTAAACGGTGAATAGAATGTCCTTCTGGCATAAGGCAATTCTTGCCTAGGGGGCTACGTTTGCCAAACCGCCAGGAATATTTAGGCTTAAAGCATGAGTGAAAAATCCCTAGGGCAGATCCCGCGTATTCAAGATGACCTTTATCGCCATATCAACGGTGCTTGGCTAGATAGCTACGAAATTCCAGCCGACCGGGCCGTTGATGGGGCTTTTCGCGACTTGGTAGAGGATGCACTGGCTCAGTGTCGCTCTCTATGCGAGGAAGCGGCTGCGGGAAAACTTGTGCGCCCACAGGAGTGCGAAACCGCTCGCGAGCGTTGGGATTTTGATGCCAGCCGGATCGGGCAACTATTTGAGGCCTATCTAGATCAGGAGGCCCTGGCAAAGCAAGGAACCGCCCCGATTGCTCCCCTGCTAGAAAAAGTGGAGGCATGTCAGAGCCGTGATGAGTTAGCCGAGGTACTTGGACAGTTGGAACGGGAGGGTATTGATTCTCCGGTGGCTTTTCTGGTCAGTATCGATGCCGAGAATCCCGAGCGTTACATTGCCCAGTTCTATCAGGCCGGATTGGGACTGCCGGATGAATCTTATTACCATCAGGATGAACACCGGGAGATTCGGGAAAAATACCAGAAATTTTTAGGGGAAATCGCGCGGGAAAGCGGGATTGCTGCCGTGGGCAAGGAAGATGCCTTTGCTCAGGAAGTATTCGATTTTGAAACTGCACTGGCGGGTCACCATTGGGATGCGGTGCGCAGCCGTGACGCACAAGCCACCAATAACCCCACTACTTTTGCAAAGTTTACCCATAAAAATTCGGGGTTTAACTATGCAGCTTGGGCAAAGGGTTTGAGACTACAGCTAGAGGACGGCTCTGACCCGATTAATGTATATATGCCTTCCTATCAGGAAGGTTTTGCCCAGCTATGGGCGAATACTGACTTAGCAGTATTGAAGCAGTATCTACAGATGAAAGTGGTTTTAGCTTTCTCTCCCTACCTGGATCCGAAACTGCAAGAGCTGCGTTTTTCCTTCTACGGAACTACCCTGTCTGGGACGCCGCAGCGCCCGGAGCTATGGAAGCGCGCAGTCGGAACTGTGGAATCGGTTTTAGATGAAGCTCTCGGCCGCGCCTACGTGGCGTACCACTTCCCACCCGAACAGCGCGCGGCGATGGAAAAATTGGTAGATGCGCTTTTGGAAGCCTACAAAGATGCAATTAGCAACTTGGATTGGATGGGAGAAGAAACCCGAAAGCGCGCCCTGGAAAAGCTTTCTAAATTTACCTGTAAAATTGGCTATCCGCGCCGTTGGCAAGATGACTTAGCCCTGCGGTTTAGCCCCGGCGACACCCTGGTGGATATGATTCGCACTTCCAGTGCTTTCGAAACCGACTTCCAACTGGCCCGGATTTTAAAACCAGTGGACAAAGAAGAATGGCATATGAGCCCACAAACGGTCAATGCCTATTATTCTCCGCTCACTAACGAAATCGTGTTTCCCGCCGCGATCTTGCAGCCCCCATTTTTTGATCCCAAGGCTTCGCACGCCGCTAACTTCGGGGGCATCGGCGCGGTAATTGGTCACGAAATTGGACATGGTTTCGATGATCAAGGCTCCCACTATGATGGTGACGGCAAGCTGACTGAATGGTGGACTGAGGCCGACCGGGCAGAATTCACTAAACGCACCGCGTCTTTGATTGCCCAATACGATGTTTACCGTCCCAGCGAACTACCCGGGGAGGATGTACACGTTAACGGCGCCCTCACTATCGGGGAAAATATCGGGGATCTGGGTGGTCTGGCGATTGCTTTTAAGGCTTGGAAGAAGGCTCATCCGGAAGAGAGCGACTTGGCCCCGGAGTTCTTTTATTCTTGGGCTCAGGTATGGCGCACCGCGATTCGCCCCGAGGCCGCCCGCCAACGCCTGGTAGTTGATCCCCACTCCCCTGCCGAATTCCGTTGCAATGGGGTGGTGCGCAACCTGGATGCCTTCCATGACACTTTCCAGACCACGCCCGCCGATAAACTCTGGATGGAGCCGGAGGCACGGGTGAGAATTTGGGAATAGGAACACACCAAAGCAAGCATTAAGATAGGTCTAAAAACAGGAGAGGACATGCCGGGTACAAATCTGACCAAGATTGAGGCGCAAGCACGCAAGAGCGTTATCGGGAAAGTCGCTTACACCATCCAGGTGGAGCTATCGGAAAACGGAGAAACTTTCCCCTCCCGCACGGTGATTGATTTTGAGGCTAAAGCCGGGGCCAGCACTTTCGTAGATTTAATTGCTCCCGAGGTACTGTCTATTCAGCTCAACGGTCAAGACTTGGGGACCGATTGTTACCGGGACAGCCGCATTGAGCTTAGTGATTTAGCAGAGCACAACCGCCTGGAAGTCATCGCTAACTGTGCCTATATGCACACCGGAGAGGGCGCGCATCGTTTTACTGATCCCGCCGATGGCCTCACCTATGTTTATACCCAGTTTGAGGTGCCAGATGCGCGGCGAGTCTTTGCCTGTTTCGAACAGCCTGATTTGAAAGCGACCTATCAGTTCTCGGTGACGGTACCGGAAAGCTGGACGGTGCTATCAAATATGGATACTCCCTCCCCGCAGGCTTTGAAAGTAGAGAGGGCGGGAGCACCCCAGCGACACCGTTTTGATTTTCCGGAAACTCCCCTGATTTCGACCTATATTACTGCCTTGGTGGCTGGACCCTACCATAGCGTAAAATCTGTACTCACCAGTATTGATGGACGCACTATTCCCTTGGGGGTTTACTGCCGGCAATCCCTGGCCAAATATCTGGACGCCGATTTTGTTTTAGAGCAGACCATTGCGGGTTTCCGTTTTTATGAATCACGCTATGCCCGGCCCTATCCTTTCTCCAAGTATGACCAGATTTTCGTTCCTGAATACAACGCGGGCGCGATGGAAAATGCTGGTTGTATTACCTTCCGCGATGAGTACATCTTCCGCACCAAACCTTCCGGAGCCCAGTTGGAACAGCTCACTAACACGATTTTGCATGAGCTTGCCCATATGTGGTTCGGGGATTTGGTCACTATGAAATGGTGGGATGACCTGTGGCTCAACGAATCGTTTGCGGAATTTATGTCGTATTGGTGCATGGCAGAAGGTACTCGCTTTAGTGAAGCTTGGACCGGATTTACGATGCGAAAGGTTTGGGGGGTTAACTGTGATCAGCTACCTACTACCCACCCCATTGTGGCACCTATAACCGATCTGGCGGATGTGGAAGTTAACTTCGATGGCATCACCTATTCCAAAGGCGCATGTGTACTGCGCCAATTGGTTGCTTACGTGGGTGGCGGGAATTTCCTACTGGCCTTGCGTAACTATTTTGCTAACCATGAATTTTCCAATGCTACTTTGGCGGATTTCCTGAAGGAACTGGAAAAAACTAGCGAACGCAACCTGGATGATTGGAGTAAGGTTTGGCTGCTAGAGGCAGGGATTACACAGTTAGAGTCTCGGATTGAGCGAGATGAGGACGGAAAGGTAATCAGCTTCCAAATAGTGCAGTCTTTACCCCAGGAAGGTACCAGTATGCGTCCTCATGCTACTAGTGTGGGCGCCTATGATTTTGATTCTCGCGGAAAACTAGTATTGGCGCGCCGGGCTAGCGTAGACGTTAAGGGAGAGATTACTGATGTTCCGGGTTTGGTCGGAACCAAGCATGACGTTTACGTGCTAAACGACCAGGATCTGGCCTATGCAAAGATCCGCTTCGATGCAAAGTCTTGGGAGACTATCCGTACGCGGGTTGGCGATTTCGTGGATTCTTTGCCGCGCGCAGTAATCATGTGTGCCGCCTGGGATATGGTCCGGGACGGTGATTTGAGTGCTTCAAAATACCTCGACATGGCGTTGGAAGCGCTCAAACACGAGACTAATTCTTCGGTACTGAACGGGATATTGCGCCACATCCAGGGGGCGCTGGCATATTATGCTTCCGACCCGGCTGGTGCCCACCGCCTGCTAGCTCCGGCGCTTTTGGCTTTGGCCGAGGACGCAGAACCGGCTTCGGATCGTCAACGTCAACTGGTGCGGGCTTTCCTGCAGGTAGCTGGAGAAAAAGAGGCAACGGAGATTAACCGTTGGTTCGATGAAGGCAATGTGCTCGAAGGGGTGAGCGTAGATACCGATCTACGCTGGGATATGCTCTTCGCCCTCGCCGCTAACGGGCAGGCCGACGAAGATATGATCCGCAAAATGGAGGAAAGCGACGATACGATTACTGGCCGGGAGAATGCTTTCTTGGCGCGGGCCGCGTTGCCTGGCCGAGAAAACAAAGCCCAGTGGGCGCAGCGGGTTCTCGATGACACTACCCTCACCAATGGTCAGATTGATGCGTTGACTGCGGGGATTGCGCGTTCCCTTTGGCTGCAACCAGCCGATGCGGTCGATATGATCGAACCCTATTTCGCGGCGCTTAATGACATTTGGGCTAAGCGCACTTTGCATATGGCAGAATCACTGGTTGGCGGGCTTTACCCCCTAGCCGTCCAAAGCCGCGAAGGATTTGATCTGGTCGAGCGTACTGAACGCTGGCTGGCAGAGAATCCGGATGCTGATAAGGCGCTGCGCCGCCTGGTGCTAGAAGAACTAGATGGCGCTCGGCGTTCGCGGCGTGCCCGTACTGGTAAGTAGAGCCGAACACTACCAGTGGTTTCTTGACGCATTATTTAAATTTTGAAAGCAAAAGCCAGGCTTTAAGTTTTTATTTATTATTAAATAATTTCGTCATTTTATTAAAAGCCCGCGGGTAACTACTTTGTTACTTTTTATTACAAAGTAGTTACCCGCTATAAAGCGAAGAACGTTCCATGGTAACACCCCTGTTACCGACTGTCACCAAACTATTACCAGTAAAATTACATGCCTAAAAATCGCTTTCACCTGTACTTTTAAGCATTTTAGTTTATAGCTCACCGCGAGGTAAGCTCCTCATGATTTTTTTGAAGAAAAAAGTCAAGATTTTCTTTAACTAATGCGTTAAAGTCCTGTAAATGTGATACGCACCATTGGGGGTGGGTATCTATAAGTAGAAAGGCGATCTTTATGCGGATCATTCAGATGTCTGATTTTCATCTAAGGGCGGATGGAAAACTTTCCTTTTTCAAGGTGGACACCGAACATCAAGTAAATTGTCTAATCCAACATATGCTTGATCTTCAAGAATACGAATTGCCAGAATTTTTTGTGGTTTCGGGCGATGTCTCCGAAGGCGCCGATATAGATGGCTACCGTCTGGTTAAAAAGAACCTAGAGAAACTTCCTCGTCCCGCTTATGTTCTACCTGGCAACCACGATGAACGTGACCTGATGCTAGAGATTTTTGACAAAGAGCTTCCCGTAAAAGACGATATTCGTCCTTACCTTTGCTACACGATTGAAAATCCGCAGCTGCGTACGATCGTGGTGGACACCGCGGAAGAAGGTAAACACTGGGGTGGCCTATCAGACCGGGTTGCGGAGTGGCTAGACGCGGAAATAAAGAAAGATCTAGAGACCCCCACGATTGTGTTCTCGCATCACCCGCCCTTTAATACCGGTTTACCGGCAATGGATGAAGGATTTGGCAACGCTGACCGTTACGCAGAAATTTTGGGGCAACACCCCAATCTGGTATTGCGCTTAGGGCATCTACATACTCCACTATTTACCACTTGGCGTGGGATTCAATGCGCGGTTTGCCCCTCCACTTCTATGCAGATGGAAGTAGATTTCCGAGAAAAAGATGGTCCGTACGTATCTGAAGAGGAAGCTGCAGATAACTTCAAGGGAGGCGGTGATCGTTTCTTCGTCGCGAATCCTGCATACATGATCCATAACCTGATAGACAACCGCATCAATACTCATATCGTGCCGGTTAATGCGGGTGCCGACTATTCCGGACCTTTTGTATTCAAATACTACGAGGGTGAACACTAGGATTATTTATGAAAACACATAACAAACTTGCAGGAAATCGGCAGGATAGCGATATTTCTGCCGCTCAGAATCTAAGAAGGGTTGCCTGGGTTACCCTTTTCGATTCCTCTGTCCAGTGGTACTGCTTTTTGCTCTACGGGACTGCTGCCGGAACAGTGTTCAATAAAGTGTTCTTTTCGGTGGTTCCCGATGAAAATACGCAGCTTGTATTGTCCTATATGTCCTTTGCTATCGGTTATATAGCAGGGCCATTTGGGGCGGTTTTCTTTGGCCAATTGGGAGACAAGTACGGACGTAAATTTTCGGTCATTGTTTCTCTTCTTTTCATGGGATTATCTACGGCTGCTATTGGTTTTCTTCCCCCCGCGCAGGTTGCGGGAGTATGGACAGCTATCGCTCTTCAGGTCATGCGCTTAACGCAATGTTTTGGCCGGGGTGGCACCTGGGGAGGTTCTATCCTCTTAGCCTACGAAAATGTGCCTGAAAGATTAAGGAATTTCTACGGTTCCATTCCGCAAATTGGTCTGCCAGTTGGTTTTGGATTGTCTTCAATCGTAATCCTAATTCCGTCCTACACCATGACAAATTCACAGTTCCTTGCGTGGGGCTGGCGGGTGCCGTTCTTGTTTGCGCTAGTACTCACCATTTTGGTTGTGGTCTTGAAAGACAAAGTTATGGAGACTGAGGATTTCAAGAAGGCGCAGGCCAAGTTAGAAGCTCAAGAGCAAGAGGCTTCTAGGCAAAAAGTTGGTTTTATCCCCATGGTTAAGCAGTATTGGCCTACTTTACTACTTGGCTGTGGAACTCGGTGGGTTGATGGTACTTTCTACAACATCTTCATTGTCTGGATTTTGTCCTACTGTGTGGTCTGGCTGGATATGCCGTTATATCAAACCTACCTAATCACCATTATTGCTTGCGTATTCAAGATTCCATTTACCCTGTTTGGAGGTTGGGTTGCTTCCAAACTTGGTAACACTAGAACCTTTGTAATCGGGGCAGTTTCGTCCGCGGTTCTATCAATCCCAACTTTAAAAGGTATTGAATGGACGCATGGTCATTTGTTCTTGACTACTGCGGTAATCGTTTTGGGTTGGTCGATTGCATACAACCTTATTTGGGCTTGTATGGGATCGCTCTGGTCTAGCTATTTTGAAACGGAAGTTCGATATTCGGGGATTTCATTCGTGTATCACGTTCCTAGTTTCGTGGTAGCCGGATTAGTTCCCACAATATGTACATACCTGGTCAATATTTCTAATGGAGACACCCTCTATGTTGGTATTTATTCCACAATTGTGGCTTTAATCAGCGCTTGGTGTGCCTTGGAACTAAGAAGACGTTTTCGTCGTAGT